>JAFGVR010000176.1 GCA_016937915.1 Campylobacterales bacterium
AAAAAAAAGATTATAAAAACGGCCACCCCTAACGCTAAAAGCGGAGTGAACCATTTTAAAATCTTATGCATCTATCTACTTGAATTTATCTTTTATCAAATCACCTAAAGAGTGTGACTCATTATCATTGATCTCATCTAGCATAGCTTGGTTTTTAATATAATCTAACTTTTTAACAGATAGACGGATTCTATCTCTTTTGCTGTCTATTAAAGCTATAGCAGCTTCGATAGTTTGTCCAACTTCTAACTCCTCTTTTGCAAGTGGAGATAAATCTTCATCACGGATAAGTGCATCAACACCATCTTCTAGAGATACAAATACACCAAAATCTTTGATATCACGGATAGTTCCAGTTATAACACTGTTCACTTTATGCGCAGCAGCAAATTTATTTACTGGTGACTCTAAAAGAGCTTTTCTATTTAAAGATATTTTTTGATCTTCTGAATTGATTTTAGCTATTTTAACTTCAACCTCTTCGCCAACTTTTAATAAATCTTTACATCTAGCATTTTTATCCCAAGATACATCTTGATTGTGTAAAAGACCCTCTACACCATCAATTTTAACAAATGCACCAAAATCTGTAATAGATGTAACTTCACCTTTTACTACATCACCCTCTTGGAAATTTTTTGAGAACTCTTCAAATGGTTTTGGTAAAAGTCTTTTTAAAGATACACGAAGTTTATGTTTAGCTGGATTTATTTCGATAACTTCCACATCTATCTCTTGACCAACTGTTAAGTAATCGTTTGGATTTTTAACATTTTTATCCCAAGATATTTCAGAAATATGCAAGAAACCTTCTATATCGTTACCTAAATCAACAAATGCACCATAAGCTTCAATATTTGAAACAGTTACAGTGATTGTATCGCCTTCATCTAACTCATCTTCAACTTCCGCCCATGGATCTGGTAAAACAGCTTTTATAGAAAGAGATAAATGACGCTTATCTTTATCGTAAGCTATAGCTTTAACAGTTACACTATCACCCTCTTTATAAAGTTTAGATGGATTTACAGGACCTTTATAGCTGATCTCATTGTAGTGTACTAAACCATCAACTCCACCAACATCTACAAACATTCCATAGCTAGTGATTTTTTTGATAGTACCTTCAACAACTACATCATCTTCTAATAATTGATCAATGATTTGTTTTTTTCTTTTTCTCTCTTCATTGAAAAGTTTACGACGAGATACAACTATAGAGTTTTCGTCTTCATCTATTTTAACAACTTGAGCTTTTATCTTACGACCAACAACATCTTCAGAATCTTTAAATGCTGCTAAAGAACGAGGCATAAAGAAAGAAACATCATCAGCTTCAACTACATATCCACCACGATTTTTCTTAGTAATAGTACCTTCGATAATTACATTTTCAAAGTCTTCTTTATGTGCATCTATAAATTCTATAGTTTTTTGTTGTTCTAAAACTTTTTTATAAGAGATCTTAGGACGCTCATTGTAGTATCCCGTAATCATAACCTTAATCTTATCACCAATACCAAACTTTAGCTCGCCGTTTTCACTAAGCTCATCTAAACTAATGATACCCTCTAGTTTATCACCAACACCAACTAATGCTCTGTTTTCATCTGCTTGAATTTCAACTATCTCACCCTCAACTATGCGGCTTGATTCTTGTTTTTTCTCACTTGCAGCAAACATCTCTGCAAAATTTTCTTCTTCGAATGATTCGTTATCGAACGCCATTACCTATCCTCTGTTACATAAAATTTCGTGATTATATCAAAAATATGATTATTTTTGTATAAATTTAAAGTTTATTTCAAACTTTTTAAAGCTTCTACAACTTCATCTATATTTTCTAATGGAATGTGAACTTTCCACTCTGGTTCATCTTTACCATTCAAAGATATACCTATACTAGCTACACTAGAACTACCCTCACCATACGGATTTTCCAATTTTGTTACAGATATAACACCTTTTTTTGTTCCGTGTAAATCAATTTTTTTTGACATAATAAACTCCTTATTTAATTAAATTTGTTATTTTAGCTTGTAACTTCAACCATGTTCTGTGGTCTGTAAGTGGAAAACCTGCAAATGTTCTACCACCCTCTTTAATAGATTTTGTAACACCACCTCTTGCTGCTATAGTTGTAAAAGGTGCTATTTTTAAGTGTCCTGCAGTTGCACTTTGTCCACCCATAACTACATTTCTACCAAGTTCGCTTGAACCAGCCAGTCCAGTTTGAGATACTAACACACTACCCTCACCTATGATGCAGTTGTGAGCGATTTGTACAAGATTATCTATACGACTGCCAGATTTTACTATAGTTGAGCCAAATACAGCTCTATCTATTGTAGTTGAACTTCCTATCTCAACATCATCTTCTATAATGACATTTCCATTTTGATATATCTTCTTATGCTGACCCATCTTATTTGTAGCAAATCCAAAACCATCAGTTCCAATAGTTGTATTTGCATGTATGATACAGTTGCTTCCAACTTTACAATCTCTGTATATAACAACATTTGGATAAAGGATAGTGTTATCACCAATAATAGAATTTGAGCCAACATATACACCAGCCAAAATGGTACAGTTTTTACCAATAACTGCACCATTAGCTAAATGTGCTTTATCTGATATTTTACTACCTTCACCAATTTTTGGCTCTGGCAAGCTATTATCCTCAATAGATGGTGCAAAATATTTGCTAAGTCCAGCCATCTCCCAGTAAGGGGCTTCAACAACTAATGCTATAGAGCTAAATGGAACATATTGTTTATTTTTTTCATCAACGATTATAGCTCCAGCTTTAGAGTTTTCCAAATCTCTAACATACTTACTGTTTGCTACAAAAGAGATCTCATCTTTTGTAGCATCTTTTAGAGTATTTAATCCCTTAACTCTAAAGCTTTCACCACTAAACTCTATATTTAGAATCGAAGCTATATCTTTTAAATGCATATCAGCTCTATCTCTCTAGTGCTACTGCACCACTTCTAACTATCTCTTTTGGATTATATTTTTGGATAAGTTTTAAAAAGTTATCAACTCTTTTTGGTTCATCAGCTATCATGGTTATAATAACATTATCGCCAACATTTACAATCTTACCATTATATGCACCACAAAGTGTAGAGATGTCAGTTATATTTTCATTAGCTGGAAATTTAACTAAAGCCATCTCTTTTTCAACTAGATCTGCATGTTCATAGACTTTTAAAACAGGTATAAGTTTATGTAATTGTTTTGTTATCTGCTCTATTACCCTTACTGAACCTGATGTTACAATTGTAAGTCTTGAGTATCTGCTCTCAGGGATTGGAGCTACAGTTAACGATGTGATGTTATAACCGCGTCCAGAAAACAAATCTGTTACACGCGACAACACACTAGCTTCATTGATAACTATAACAGAAATTACTCTTCTTTCACTAATTTCCATTATCTCTCCTTTTTCTCTAATAACATCATATTAAATAAACTTCCACCAGCTGGTACCATAGGCATAACATTTTCATATCTATCTACGATAACTTCGATAAAAGCAACTACATCTTTCTCAACAGCATCTTTAAGAGCAGCATCAAACTCCTCTTTTGTATTTACCCTATAACCTATACCGCCAAAAGCTTCCGCAAGTTTTACAAAATCTGGTTGGATAGACAAGTCTGTTTCACTATAGCGTCTATCATAAAATAAAGTTTGCCACTGTCTAACCATACCTAAAAAGTTATTGTTAAGTATGATATTTACAACTGGTAACTTTTTCTCAACCGCAGTCATAAGTTCTTGAACATTCATTAAAATCGAGCCATCACCAGTAAAGTTTACAGATGTTTTCTCGGGTGCTGCAGCTTTTACACCAATAGCTGCTGGAAAACCAAATCCCATAGTTCCAAGTCCACCAGAACTCATAAACTGACGAGGTCTGCTAAATGGATAAAACTGTGCACTCCACATCTGATGCTGACCAACATCTGTAGAGATATTTGCATTATCACCTAAAAGTTCACCAGTTCTTTGGATTACCCATTGAGGTTTCAGTCTATCACTATCCTCATAGTAAGTTAGTGGATGCAACTGATTAAAATTTTTGATGCTCTCTCTCCATCTAGCATATCTATCTGAATTGATATACTCAAGATTTTCTAACATCTCTAAAACAACATTCTTAACATCACCAACTATAGGATAATCAGCATTTACAAGCTTTGAGATAGATGCAGGGTCAATATCTACATGTATAACACCAGCATTTTTAGCAAATTCACTAAGTTTTCCAGTAACCCTATCATCAAATCTAGCACCAAGTCCTATGATAAGATCAGTCTCACTCATAGCCATATTTGATGCATAACTACCGTGCATACCAAGCATCCCAACTAAAAGTGCATCATCATGACTAAGTACTCCTCTGGCCATAAAGGTCTCAACCGCAGGGATACCAGTTTTTTGGATAAGCTCTCTTACTTCATAAGCTGCATTTGAGTTTATAACTCCACCACCCAAATAAAACAAAGGTCTCTTAGCCTTAGCTATAGCTTCCATAGCTTTTTTTATCTGTCTAGGATTCCCTTTTACATTTGGCTTATAAGTTTCAAGATCAAGTTCAACATCATAATTAAACTCCTCTATCTGAGCAGTTACATCTTTAGGAATATCTACATGAACAGGACCTGGACGACCAGTAGATGCTATATAAAAAGCCTCTTTTAAAACGCGTGGTAAATCTTTTGCATCTGTTACAAGATAGTTGTGTTTAGTACATGAACGACTTATCCCTACAGCATCTATCTCTTGAAATGCATCAGTACCGATGAGACTCATAGGAACCTGCCCTGAGATAACAACTAGTGGTATAGAGTCCATATATGCATCAGCTAAACCAGTTACAGCATTTGTAAAACCAGGACCACTTGTTATCATAGCGACACCAACTTTACCACTAGCTTTTGCGTAGCCCTCAGCAGCATGAACCGCTGCTTGCTCATGGCGAGTTAAAATATGGTGAAATTTATCTTGTTTATATATTTCATCATAAACATTCATTATCGCACCGCCTGGATAACCAAAAACAGTATCCACACCCTCTGCGATCAATGCTTCTATGACCATCTGTGCACCACTAATTTGCATGATAAGTCTCCTCTAGTAATTATAAATTTAAAAAGTTGCTAATTTTACATAAGAGGAGCTATATTGTAGGTTAAAAAGGATAAAAATTATAGAGATTAATCTTCATCTAAGATTGAATCAACAATCATACTTGGTTTCCACATTTTCATAGAACCTTTATGGAGCATCTCAAGGTTTAATTTTGAGTTTTTATAATACATTACAAATATATTATAAAAACTCTCTATCTCATCTCTGAGTCCAAAATTAAGTATGTATCTTTTGATACCATTTTCTATATAAGCTTGATCTTTTTTTGCTCTAACAGCTTTTTCTAATTGTGTTATATAACACCACGCAACTATACTTGCTATTGACATATGTTTTGAATGTATATTCATATACTCAGATAAAGCTGATTTAACCCCATCAATATCACCTTTTGAAGCATATTCATTTGCTTTTTCAACATCTCTATTCCATTTTTCAAAAAGCTCTGAACCTTCAGGTGTTTCTTGCAAACTATCTAATAAATCAAGATATTTATACGCAGAAGCCACATCTTTACTTTTAATTGCTTCTTCAAATTTTATCTTATTCTCTATATCCGACCTTAACTGTTGAGCTTCATCTTTAAATTCACTAAAATCAGAAAGTATCTTTAGCGTACTCAAAGCAGAATTCACATCACCTTTTTCTATCTGATGCTCTGCTTGAATATATAGCTTCATACCATAATCTTCTAACTTTTCATATTCTGTAAACTCTTTTAAAAATGGATGTT
>JAFGVR010000177.1 GCA_016937915.1 Campylobacterales bacterium
AAAAAGATAACTTTTACAAAGGATGAGATAGAAGATATCTTACTTGAGGCTGATGTCTCTTACGAACTAGTTGAGCTTATACTAGAACAAACTTACCAAAAAGAGATCACTCGTGAGATACTTCGCTCAAAACTTTTAGCTACTATGGCCTATACAGAGTACAAAGAGCCAGAATTTACAGCTCCATTTGTTGAACTGATAGTTGGAGTAAACGGTGCTGGAAAAACAACAACCATCGCAAAACTAGCAAAAAGATACAAAGATAGTGGCAAAAAAGTGATGCTAGGAGCTGGAGATACTTTTCGTGCAGCTGCGATTGAGCAACTAACCCTTTGGGCAAACAAACTTGATATCCCTATAGTATCTTCAAAACAAGGGCATGATAGCTCTGCTGTAGCTTATGACACCATAGACTCTGCAAAAGCAAGAGGGTATGACCATGTTATCATAGACACTGCTGGAAGACTCCACACTCAAACAAACCTTGCAAATGAGCTAAAAAAGATAAACCGCATCTGCGATAAAGCTCATAGTGGTTCACCTCATAGAACTATCCTCATCCTTGATGGTACACAAGGAAACTCCGCTATAGCTCAAGCTCAGGCGTTTAATGAGATGATAGGGGTAGATGGTATCATCATTACAAAACTAGATGGTACTGCTAAAGGTGGAAGTGTATTTAGCATAGCTTATGCACTTGAGCTTCCAATCCTTTATGTTGGAACAGGTGAGAAACCTGAAAATCTTACACCGTTTAACAAATATGAGTTTGTAGATGGTTTATTAGATGCTATATTTGTAGAAGAGTAGTTTTGAACAAAACTCTACTCTCTATCATCACTTTTGCATCTACACTATACACTAGCGATATCATCCCTTATAGCGATGCTTTAAAGCTTTATCAACAAAAAAACTATAAAGGAGCCTACCCTATAGTCCTTAAAGAAGCTACTAGAGGAAACAAAGAGGCTCAGTACCTACTAGCTACATTTTATGAAAATGGTTATGGAGTAGCTAAAGATATAAATGAATCTTTAAAATGGTATAAAAATGCTTCATCAAAATACTCATATATATCTGAACAAAACATCTCTAAAACAAATGATAACGAGGCGATGGGATATGTATATAGTAAAATAGATACTACTTCAAAAAATGTTGAAAAAGAGCTAACTAAAATAGTAGATAATGATATAGGGATACTCCCATATAAACAAAACTATCTGATGCCATTTTCGTATTCTAAAAATAGCTATACAAAAAATATATCAAACTCTTTTGAAGATAGTGAAAAATATAACAACCATATAGAGACAGAATTTCAAATAAGTTTACAAAAAAATATAAGTTATAACTTTTTTGGATTAAATGAATATATAACTCTAGGTTATACTCAACATGTTTGGTGGCAAGTTTATGATAAATCATCACCATTTAGAGAAACAAACTATATACCGGAGATATTTTTAACTCTACCATCACCTTATGATATAGATAAGTTATATAATCTAAAAGGATTAAGGGTTGGTTTTACCCATGAATCAAACGGTCAAGATGGAACAATGTCAAGATCTTGGAATAAAATATTTGTATCTGCATACTGGCAGTGGGACAACCTGTTCTTACAGCTAAAATCTTGGTATAGAATCCCTGAAACAAAAAAAGGGTTAGAGTTTTACAATGGAGTGAATCTCAATGCAGATGGTGATGACAATCCAGATATTTTAGATTATTATGGATATGGTAACATAAAACTAAAATATCTATATGATGAGCATCTGTTTGGTTTAATGTTAAGAAATAATCTAAAATCAGACAACAAAGGTGCTTTAGAGTTTGAGTGGTCATACCCTATGCCAAACTCTACGAACACATATTGGCATCTTAAATTTTTTAACGGTTATGGGGAAAGTCTTATAGACTATAACAGATACAATACAAAAGTTGGATTTGGTATATCATTTTTTAGAAGTATGTTTTAGATAGTTTTCAAAATCATTTACACAAAGTGGTTTTGAATAAAAATACCCTTGGATAATATCACACTCTAACTCTTTTAAATACTCTACCTGCTCTTTGGTTTCAACACCCTCCGCAATTATTTTAATATCTAAAGCTTTTGCCATATTTACTATTGCATCTACAAAATGTGTATCTTTATCACTACCTATCTTATCTATAAAACTTTTATCTATCTTTATAGATTCTATCTCAACTTCATTTAGATATGTTATAGATGAGTATCCTGTTCCAAAATCATCTAAATGAAACTTAAATCCCTCTTTGGCAAGATCATTTAAAACTTTTACACTTCTATTTTTATATGAAATTAACTCATACTCAGTTATCTCAAAAGCAAAATTTTCCAAATCTATATCTATCTCTATCTCTTTAGATAAAACAATAATATCTTTATAAAAAGATGGACTCATAATATGTTTTACAGATAAATTTACAGATATAACTACATCTATCCCTTTTTCTCTCCAAATCTTTTGTTGTTTTGATGCCTCTTTTATAACCCATTCACCAAACTCTTTTACCATAAAACCTTTTTCTATAATATCTATAAATTCAAAAGGTGGTATAAAACCTCTTTGTGGATGATTCCATCTAATCAAAGCTTCTGCTGAAACCACTTTATCTAATATAGGGTCTATTTGTGGTTGATAAAAGAGTTCAAACTGACCATTATATAAAGCTTCTTTTATCTGAGGTTCCATCTCAAATTGTCTTTGTATGCTACTTGAAAGTTCACTCTTAAAAAAACTATACTGAGCTTTTCCTTTGCTTTTTGAATGATACATAGCTATATCTGCATATTTTATGAGGTCTGTTACATTGTCCGCATCTTTTGGATAGTTGGCCACACCTATACTTACACTTGTGTAATGTTCTGAATTACCTATTTTTATAGGCTGTTTAAAACTCTCTTCTATCCTTTCAAATATACCAACTAATTCGTAGTAATCAGTTATATCTTCAAAAATGATGATAAACTCATCACCCCCAAATCTACCCATCTCATCTATACTTCTTACACTGCTTTCTAAACGATTTACACACTCAACCAAAAGCTTATCACCACTATTGTGTCCATGTATATCATTTACCTTTTTAAAATCATCAAGATCTATAAGTGCTACATAAAATTCAGTTCCATTTCTTTTTGAACGCTTAATATACTTATCCATTATATCTTCGATGCTTTTTCTATTTGCTATCTTTGTTAAAACATCATAATAAGCTAATTTTTCCAACTCTTTTTCATGCTCTAAAATTTTAATATTTAATTTCTTTTGCTTTATAAACACTAAAATAAATATAAAAAGAAGTATAGTTGTAAAGAGTATGATGTACTTGTAAACCATATCTAAACGATATTCATTTGTCTGAAATCCAATATAACTCTCTTGAAACTCTATCCATATATCTTGTTCGCATTGGTGCATCTTATCTTCAACAAACTCAATATCTTTATGTATAAATTCTAAATCTTTTTTTACTAAATTTAATCCATAACTACTGACTTTTTTATATATTTCATCTAAAACTGGATTTACATCATCTACAATATCATTGTTTCTCATATATTTTATATTTAGAAAACCTTTTGAAGCAGCTATATAGTCAAGTGCATCATAATATCTATCTTCATCTTGTGCATCTGTAAATTGTTCCAAAGAGATATAAGCTTTTTGTAGTAAAACAACAACTTTATATGAAAACCTTATAGAATCTGTTTTCATCATAGTATCTTCCGATTTTGCTATTTGCATATGAAGATGTTGTTTAGAATAGTTATAATACCAACCCACAAAAGAGACTAATAATATCAAACCAATAAATAAAAATAGTTTTCTATCTCTATTAAACATTATTTAAATTCTATCTTTCTTATCATCCATATCCACTTTGAAATATTTTCTTGATATATCTTCTCTTTAGCATCATATTCTGGAAACACCACCATAAGCGGACCTTTTTTACTAATTGGTATATAATCATCATCTAATCTTGTAGCTAATATGATTTTCATAGATCCCCAATCCTCTTTGTATATAGTGATATAATAACCATCTATAGCAGTTATATTGACCTCTTTTACACTATCTTTTGAATATTTTTTTAAAAAATCTGCAAATAAAATACCACCATATGAAATAGTATGCTTTTCATAAGGATTGTATATATTATACTCATAAAGTTTTAGACCATCTTCTAACTCTTTTATAGTTACTTTATT
>JAFGVR010000178.1 GCA_016937915.1 Campylobacterales bacterium
AAATTCAAGATAGTGCAAAAAAAGATTTAAAAAAGATTGATAAGTTTAATGCAATAAAAATTATAAAAAATATAAAAAAACTTGAAGATTATCCTGATGTTGCAAATCTTAAAAAGTTAAAAAATCATTATCCGCTTCAGAGATTTAGAGTGGGTGATTATAGAGTGTTATTTGATATAGTTGATGATGTTTTAGTAGTTGTAAATATAAAACATAGAAAAGAAGCGTATCAGTAAAATGATAAAACTAAAAAATGTAAACAAGTATTTTTACAAAGATGAAGATAGAGAGATTCACGCTTTGAGAGATATAAACTTAACTATAGAGAGTGGTGAGTTTACACTTCTTAGCGGTGCATCTGGGTGTGGAAAGAGTACACTTTTAAACGCTATAGGGGTATTGGATGGCATAGATAGCGGTGAGATATATCTAGATGGCAAGGAGATAGGCTCTTTGGATGAAGATAGCAGATGTGAGCTTAGACTTCGCCAGATAGGGTTTGTTTTTCAGTCTTATAATCTCATCCCTGTTTTGAGTGTTGAGGAGAACATAGGGTTTGTGATGCGGCTTTGTGGATACTCTGAAATGGATATAAAAAAGAGGGTTTTAGAGGTTGCAAAACTTCTAAAGATAGATGATAAACTAAACTCACTTCCACAAAATCTCAGTGGTGGGGAGCAACAAAGGGTAGCTGTGGCAAGGGCGGTGGCTACTAAACCAAAGATTATTTTAGCAGATGAGCCAACAGCAAACCTTGACTCTGCAAACTCAAAAACACTTATAGAGATGATGCGAGAGTTAAATGAGAGTGAGGGGGTAACAATCGTTTTTGCATCTCATGATGAGCTGATAGCAAAAAGTGTAAGGCGGATAGTAAAACTTCATGATGGCAAGATAGTAGATGCCTAAAAAATCTTTTTTCCTCTTTCTCTTTTTTCCTCAGATAGTTTTTGCAGATTTTGATTATGTGGTATCAAATACAAACATCATTTTAAGAGATGATGAGTTTTCAAACTACAACCGTTTAAGGTTTGATGGTGATTATGAAAATGGTGATTTTTTTATAAAATCTATAGGTGATGTGGTTCAAAAAGATGCCAAGCTTTATAGGTTTTATGGTGGATATGGGGATGATAAAAATAGGGTAGTTTTGGGGTTGCAAAACATCGTGATTGGGGTTGGTCGCATCTGGACACCAACAAATAGGTTTAATCCTAAAAACAGTTATACGATAGAGAGTGATGAGGTGGAGGGGGTAGATGCACTCTCTTATACAAGATATATAGATGAGACTTCAAGTGTGATGGGTATTGTCTCACAAATGGATGATGATAGTTTTAAGTATGCACTTAGGTATAAGGGGTTTTATGATTTTGGTGACTTTGCTATAGATGCTATAAAAAGTGATGATACTACCATGATAGGATTGGAGATAGAGGGTGATGCGTTTGATAGTGGTGCAGAGTTTAGGGGTGAGGTGGCTTATGATACTTCATCACAAAGTTATGAGGCTATGGTTGGGTTTGATTACGGTTTTGTAAATTCAACTACTCTCATAGTAGAGTCATTGTACAAATCTGCTCAAAACAGATTTTACATAGCATCTTCACTTACTAAAAGTTTTACTATATTTTTAGATGCATCACTACTTTATATAAAAAGTTTTAAAAGCGGTGAGAGTGATTTTATCTCACCTAGCATCACTTATACTTTAGATGATTATAACAGTTTTACTGTAGGTGCTTTGGTTTATGATGAAGATAGTTACTATCTAAAATGGAGTTTGTCGTTTTGAAAAATATAGTGATAGGGGTTGGAAATATCCTTTTTTGTGATGATGGTTTGGGTGCGTTAGTTGTGGAGCATCTAAGAGCGAACTACACATTTGAGCCAGAGCTTGAACTGCTTGATGGTGGGACTTTGGGGTTTGGGCTTTTGGAGTATTTTAGCGAGTACGATAATGTTTTTATAGTAGATACAATCTCAGCTAAAGGAAAAGCAGGGGATGTGTATGTGATACCATCTGATGAGCTTTTAGGTGGGGTTAGTTATAAAAACACCGCCCATGAGGTTGAGGTGTTACAGATGCTTGAAGCGTGTGAAGTGTATGGCAAAAAAGCAAACATCACTATCTTTGGGGTAGTGCCACAAGATATCATCACCCCAAAGATAGGACTAAGTGAAGAGTTAGATGAAAAGTTTGATGCTATCATCAAAACCATTATAAACTCTTTGTGCGAGTTTGGTTTTATGCTCAAATAAAAAAGAATTTATAAAATGGTATAACAGTTATACTCTCTTTTGCAACTGATTGGTTATATGTGATTATATATTTTTCATCCACTTTAAATGGTAGTTTTATAAGTCCATTTAACTCTCTATCTTGATTTTGTAAAGTAAGTTCATAACACACCTGTATAGCGATAGTTTTACCATCTTTTTTTGCGATGAAATTACATTCAAAATTTTTATTGTAAAAGTATATCTCATAACTGTTTTTTACTAGTTCTGTATAGACTAGATTTTCAAGAAGTTTACCTTTGTTGCTCGAAAAGATATAGTTAAAAGAGATAAACCCATTGTCGTTTGAGTATATTTTTTTCTTTGAGTTATTTTGCTCTTTTAGTGAAAATGAAAACTGTTTTAGCTCATTAATCAAATAACTCTCTTCTAGGTATGAGATATACTCTTTTACACTTTTGTCATTAATTTTTATCGCTTTTGATATTGAAGTATATGAATATAACGAACTTATGTTTGAAAGTAGAAAATAGCTCAACTCTTTGAAGCTTTTCACATCTCTTATAGCATTATTTGTTACACAATCTTTTAGTAAAATAGTATCGTAATAGCTACTTAGAATCTCTCTTCTAAACTCCTCTTTAGTCTCATATATCTCTACAAATGAGCCATAATTTAGCATATTATCAACAATGTTTAACACTTTTGGGGTGTTTTGTATAAGCTCCATATATGAATTGATATTATTTATTTTAAGAAGCTCTTTTAGTGAGAGTGGATACACTTTTTTAGTGACATATCGCCCTGTGAGTAAAGTTGCCAATTCACCGTTTAAAAGTGAAGAGTTTGAGCCTGTGATAAAAATCTTTTGAAACTCTTGGTTATCATATACACTTTTTACATACTTCTCCCAACCATTGATTGCTTGAATCTCATCTAAAAATATATAAGTTATCTTTTTTTGAGTTAATTTTTTAGCTGTTTGTATCACTTCATATAGTTTTGTTGGCTCATTAGTGTATGGTATAAAAAAGGGATTATCTAGGTTTATATATAAAATCTCTTCTGGATCTATAGTTTGACTTATGTGATTTATCAGCAGTTTAAAGAGTGTTGATTTACCACTTCTTCTAATCCCTTGAAGCACTTGTATATGTTTTATTTCAAGATTTTTAACCAACTGATGAAATATATCTCTTTCATACAACTCTTCATAAGCACTTTTCCAATGTTTATTCTGAGATATTATTATATTTTCCATAATATAAACCCTTAAAATAATAAAATATCCGTATTGTAACACGGAATTTAAAAAATCTAAAACTAATTATTAGAGTTTACAGAGGGTTAAGCGGTAATATTATTGCCTATAGTTTCTAAATATTAGAAACTATAGTTTAAACCAACATATATAACTCTTGCTGGAATTTCGTAAGGGTTGTCTTTTAAATCTTGATTTGTAAGATTTGTTGCACCAACTTTAACATTTAGCTCTTTTATCACCTCTTTGGTAAATTGTGTAGATAGTACTGTGTATCCATCTATATCAGTAGTACCATTTTTTTGAGGGCCTGTGTATATGGCACTGAGTGTACTTCTGATGCCAAATGGTAGAGTTTTATTTATGCGGGTTGTTATTTTTGATTTTGGTCTAAAGTCGAGTTCTGCACCCATCGCATCTTCTGTCTCTAAATAGTTATATCCCAAATCAAGTTGTAAATCATTAAAAAAGATTTTAGATAACTCTAGCTCAACACCCCTCATAGTAGCTTCTTTGATATTTACATATAGATAATCACCAACATAAGCCCCAGTTGTTTGTTTTTGAGAAGTAACAAGATCTTTTAGTTTAGTTTGAAAGATTGATGATTTAAATACTAAATCATCCTCATAATGTTCATAAGAGAGATTTAGAGTTTTTGATGTTTCTGGGTCTAAATCATCATTACCTCTAAAAGTGGAACCCATTGTAAGGATGTATGTTGA
Organism: Campylobacterales bacterium; assembly: GCA_016937915.1. GTDB lineage: Bacteria > Campylobacterota > Campylobacteria > Campylobacterales > Sulfurimonadaceae > Sulfurimonas. The sequence goes on from JAFGVR010000178.1 coordinate 4,228, forward strand.
GGAGTTTTGAGTTAGTGTAGGTGCTTTAAACCCCTCTGCATAACTTGCTTTGATTCTATCTTGTGAGTTTAGTCTATATATGGCATTGATGTTTGAAGTGGTATGGGAGCCAAATTTTTCATGGTAGTCGTATCTTGCACCAAGTGCTATGGTCCATTTATTGCCAATCTCAATCTCATCTTGGACATATAGTGCTTTGTTGTTGATTTTTCCTGAAAAGTTTTTAGATTGATTTGCTGTGCTTGAGTAGATTTTATCGTAGCTATCCTCTTTGTACTCTGCACCCATAGCTATGAAGTTATTATCAAACATATCTATTGTTGCATTTGCTTTTAGGGTTTGATTTTTTAAGTAGTGTGTATAATATGGGCTTTGACCAAAATCATGGTAGCCATTATCTGACTCTATAGAGCTGTACTCAAAATCTAGAGTTGCGTAAGAAAAATCTTTGAAGTACCCAATCGACTCCACATATTTTTTTATATCATAATATAGTTCCTCTTGAGTTTTGTAAAGGTATCTTTTCTCATCACCTCTGATTAATGAGCCATAAATATTTTGAGTCCCATCTATCTCATACTCAATTTTTAACATACCACTTAAAAGATCTTTACCTTCAATTTTAGTTACTTTTGATTCATCAGTAAAAAGGGTAGTTGGGTCATCAACTCTATTGTCTCGGTACGCTGCATCTCTTGTCTGTTTTTGAACACTAACATCAACGCTAAGTTTTTCACCAACTTTACCACCAAGATTTAATGCAATGTTTTGAGTGTCTCCACCATTCTCTTCTGCACTAAAACCTTTTTCAATCTCTAAATTACCACTAAATTTTTTATCAGTTTTTTTTGTAATGATATTTATAACTCCACCAATCGCTTGTGAACCATAAATAGCACTCATAGGTCCTTTTATAACTTCGATTTTTTCTATGGAGTTTATAGGTACCCAGTTATACTGAAAGTCACTATGGGAGATTTGAGCATCTGAGCCTGATAGTGTTTTTCCATCAACTAAAATTAGTACATCTTCTGCTCGACTACCACGAATAGAGATATTTTGTCTCCCTGACACTGATGAGCCATTTAGCCCTAAACTAATACCAGAGATGTTATTTAAAATATCTTTTAAAGATGCCACGCCCATTGAGGAGATCTCATCTGCTGTGATAACAGAGATAGATGCGGGAGTATCCATCAAAGCGTTGTCTGATTTGGCGGTAATAACAATATCTTCAAGTGTAATTACATTTGCCTGTAATCCTGAAACTAAAAGTGAACTAAGTACTAAACTTATAATTTTTACTCTATCTCTCATCATTTTCCTTTACTTGGTAGATTTTATCCTATACCCTGAGCCATAAATGTTTTCTATAAAAAATGCATCACTCATAGTTGCCTTTTTTATTTTACTTTTAAATCTTGATATAAGTTGTACTACACTATTTTCCTTGATATCGTCATTAGAAAAAATATCTAAATATAACTCTTGGACAGTTAAAAATTTTAATCTGTTTGCTATTAGTGTTTCTATGAGCAGTGTTTCATTTTTTGTCAATAGTATCTGCTCTTTATTATAAAAAAGTTCATAGCTATCTTTATCCCAAATAAAATCACTATTTAGATAAATTTTATTTGTATCTTTTTTTATCTTTTCTATAGCTTCACTAATCTTTTCTTTTAATCTATCAACCATATATGGCTTTATCAGATACGACTCTGCATGTAGATCTATAGCTCTTAAAAGCTTATCTTTTTCACTATGAGCTGTTAAAAATATGATTGGGATAGTTTTATTTTTTTCTCTGATTTTTGATGCCACATCAAGACCATTGATTTTTGGGATATTTATATCAAGTAAAACTATATCTGGATTATTTTCACTATAAGAGTTTAGTGCATCTTCCCCATCAACGGCAGTGTATATTTTTTCAAAATAATCTCTTAGCAGATAAGCGGTATCTTCTAACACCTCAGTATCATCTTCAACAAATAATAAAATTGGCCTACCCATTTAAAACCTTTTTATCTCATAAGTTCTATTTTAAATGTTGTATTTATATCGCGACAATAAACACTTAACGAACCTTTCATACTATCTTCTATGATCATTTTAGACATATAAAGACCGATGCCAGTCCCCTCATTTTTAAACTTTGTTGTGAAGTATGGATCAAATATATTGTCAATATATTCTTCATCTATCCCACCGCCATTATCTGTGATAATAATCTCAACAGTATATTCATTCTCTTTTAGCTCAACAACTATTTTTGGATTTTTTGTTTCTCTGATTTTAAAGTTATCCAAAGCGTTGTTTAGTATCACTAGTAAAACTTGTAACAATTCACTCTCAAATCCCGATATATTGATGTTGGAATCAGTTGCCATTTTAAACTCTATTTTACAGATTCTATTTTCAATAAGGTTTATAGCTTTATTGACAACATCTTTTATACAAAAAAGTGCCATCTCCTTATCTGGTCTAAAAAAGTTTGCAAAATCTTCAATTGTATCGGACATATAAAGAAGATTTTTTTGAGCTACTTTTATTTTATCATATACAATTTTTTTATCAAAATTATCTCTTTTAATTATATCATCAATGACCGCTAAATTTAAATTTACTCGATTAAGAGGTTGCCTCCATTGATGGGCAATGTTACCTATCATCTCCCCCATCGCTGCTAGTTGGGATTGTTTATAGATCATTTTATCTTTTTGTCTGTTTTTTTCCACCTCTTGTTGTATTTTTGATTCTAGATTATCTTCCCTTTTGTCTATCTCGATTTGCATCTTATTAAAACTTTTTAATAGTTTATTAAATTCATCATAGTGCAGATCTTTTAACTCTACATTATAATTACCATTTGCAATATTTGAAGTTATCATCTCAATCTCATCAAAAGAGTTAAAAATGTTTCTTGTTATTTTTAGTGTGAAATATATCGAAATCAAAATTATCATTAGTATTGCAATTAGATACAACATTAAAATATTACTTAGTGAATTTAGGATGTATGAATATTCATTCCTAACAACGATATACCATCCTAACTCTTCTATCTTAATGTAAGAACCAAGCTGTGTAGTATCTGTTTGAATACCTTTAAAAGTCACCTGTTCAAAAGGATCTACATTGTTAATAAGTTTTGTAAAAATTTCTGATGGTTTTGCATTATAGTTATGAACTACAATTCTTTTAATATATGGATCTACTATAAGCAAACCATCAGTATTGAAGATTTTGATCATATAAGACTCGTCGTAGTTTTTAAATCTGTTTAGAAACTTTGTAAAATCAGATAGATCTATATAAAAAACGACTGTTTTATTATCCATTTTAAAGCTAAATGGCAAAATCGGTTTTTCATCCTTTAGGGATAGATATATATTTGAATAGATGCTATCACTGTTTTTTAGATTTTTAAAAAAAAATTTTGTAGAATAATCAAAACCTTTATA
>JAFGVR010000179.1 GCA_016937915.1 Campylobacterales bacterium
AAAGCATTTAGTGTTCCAAATACTATGCATCCATTTGAAGAGCTTTTTGCATCATCTGATCAGCTGTTGTAATCGCTTTTGAATTTGCATCGTAAGCTCTTTGATATATTATAAGTTCAGTTAACCCAACTTCCATTCTCATATTTGAGTTTTCTAAATGAAAATTAGATATAGATGTTCCTGTTATATTTTTTCCATTTGCATCTTTATAAAATATAGGTTCACCACTATTTGAACTAGATTTAAATAAAGTTCCACTAATCCTATCTAAACCCTGATCATTTTGAAAATGGTAAACTGCAATTTTTCCCATACTACTTTGCATCCCATTTGTAAAAGTAGCAACAACTTCACCATTTTGATTTATCTCATAACCTTTTAGTTCAACTGAAACCTTACCATCTGCTACACTTGATGAAGTTATATTTGTATTTGCGATGGAAGCCACTCCATCAAAACCACTTCCAAAGTTTATATCTATCGCAGTTCCATTATTGTCTATAGTTTCTAATGTCGATGACTTTAAAGAACCATCTTCTTCAAACTCTACAACACCATTTTGTGGCTCACCGATTGTCTCCCCATCACTATTTTTTATAATAGCTGTAGCATTCCATTGACTTCCTGGCAACACTTGTGGATCAACTTTTGTAAACTCTACCTTTAAACTATTTCTATCACCATTTGAATCAACGATACTTGCAGAAAGAACTCTTAGCTCATCATCTGTACCTATATTTCCTATCAAATCAACTTTACTGGTTGGTTCTGCTGGGTACTTAAGTGTTCGTGGAAATATCAAAGGTTGCTGCTGTGCAACATCTGCAAGGTCAACCTCTAAAGTTGATTTTGTTAAAACGCCATCTGCAAAATTACCTGCCATAGTTCCAAGTACATGATACCCTTCTGGCGTAACTAAATCTGTCAATTTTTCATCTTCATTTATGCTAAATGTAAAGTTACCAGCTCTGGTATAAAATGGAACATCATCAGCACCTTTAATCCCAAACCAACCCTCATCAGCAAGTGCCAAATCTGTACTTCTATCGGTCATCATCAAGCTTCCTATCTCTTGATTAGTACCAGTAGCATCTACCCTTGCACCAAGCCCAACACTTTGTTGATTAAAAACTGTATTTATAGATCTTTCATAAAGATTTGCAAACTGTGTATCTGTAGCTCTAAAACCTATAGTTGAGATATTTGCAAGATTATCCGCAGTTACATTTATAGCCTCTTGATAAGTTTTCATACCTGAGATACCAGTATAATACCCTTGAGTCATCATAACAGATCCTTTTTATCTTTTAATAAACCTCTTTAACCTGTTCTAATGATACATAATTAGAACCAAGTTTTAGATAAGTTGAACCATTTTCAAACCTAACAGATTCTATAGGATATGCTCCAATTCTTGTAGATAATGTATTTCCCGCACCATCACTATATGAAGCACTAGCATAATAAACTCCACTAGTTGCACTATTTCCACCCATATCTGTACCATCCCAAGTAAATTGATACACACCCTTATCGTTAGTACCAACATCCATAGTTTTTATAACTTTTCCATCTACATCTTTTATCTCTATAGTCCCTTGTTCTACATCAGATGGAAAATACATCTCAAAATCTACACTACTACCCTCATCGAGTGCTATAGCATTACTACCCAAATCAGCTGTTTTACCTATAGCACCTATGGTGCTAAACTGTTGAGTAGCTCCAAGAGAAGCTGCTAATTCTTCTAAAGCATTGTTTGTATTTTCAGCTGATTCTAAAGTAGCAAGCTGTGAAGTTTGAGATAAAATTTTCTCACTATCCATAGGTTCAGTTGGATCTTGATTTTGTAATTCAACCAAAAGCAGAGTCATAAAATCTTTATTATCTAACTCTGTTTTATTTTGAGCCGTTGAAGCTGCTGTTCCAACTGCACCATATACATCCAAATTATTTCCATATGCATTGATAGCCATTTTTTATCCTTTATGCGTAATAAGGAACGCTAATCTCTAAAGAGTTTAAAGCTTCCTCATTTCTCTCTTCATTATCAAAATAGTTATACTCTTTATAAGCTCTTTGGCTATTATGATTATTTTGACTTTGCCCTGAAGAATTTGAAAGATCACTTTGTGAACCATTACTAAAGTTTAGTGTAGCATTATTTATTCCATTATTAGTAAGTTGTGTCCTTAACTCATTTGCATTCATAGCTAAAGTATTTATAGCAGCATTGTTTGAACTAAGATTTACTATTAGATTTTTTCCCCTTTGGATAACTGTTAAATCTATCTCTCCAAGTTTTTGTGGATTTAGCTGAACTTTAATCCTTGTAAATGGTGCTTTATAATCCTCTATAGCTTGTTTAACATCTTGTGAAAGATACCTAACCATCTGTTTTGCTTCATTTATTTTTACTTCTAAACTATCAGATTTTATAGCAACTGCACCATCTTGTTTAAAATTATTTTCATTAGAATCACCACGAAGCAAAGATTCCAAATTTTTAACCCCATCATTTTGTGTATTTTCCAAAGATATAACGGTAGATGCAACAGTTGATATCTCTTTATGTAAAACGAGATCAGATTTCATATTTTTATCACCACTTAAAAGGGTTTGTAATGTCTCACTATTTGTTTTAGTAGTTGGTGTTTTTTCATTTATTATAGATTTTGCTCTAACAAGTTGTTCGGTTGAAAACTCCACTTGTTTTGTTTGTTTAAAAATTGGTTGATTTAAAATCTCTTTTGATAATTTTTCATCTTTTTGTATGGCTGCTTTAGCTTCCATTACTACATTTTCATCTTTTATCTCTTTATCGTTTATAACTTTTTTATCTAATGCATCTTTTTTTATAACTGCTTTAGTATCAGTTATTAGATTTTCATTTTTTATATCTTTATGAGTCACACCTTTCTCATCTTTTTGTATAGCTGTTTTGGCATCAGCTACTACATTCTCACTTTTTACCTCTTTATCATTTATAACTTTTTTATCTAATGCATCTTTTAGAGATATATTTACATCTTTTAATTTCTCATCTTTTTGTGTAATTGTTTTAGCATCACTTACTACACTCTCACCTTTTACCTCTTTATCAGGTACAACTTTTTTAATATCAAACATATTATTTTGATTTGATGAAAATTTAGTTGGGACATCATTCCCTTTTATACTCTCTATAGTTATTTTTGATACATCTATTCCTAGTTTATTGGCAAGTTGCGCTAAACCTTTTAATGTTCTTGGCAACTCTTTTTGCTCTAGTTTTTTATAACCTTCACTATTTAATATCTGCTCTTTTAGATATTTTTTTGCATCAAATATCAGTTTTTTTATCTCTTTTGCATCTAAAACCGAAGTGATGTTTTGGGTAAATTTTGGATCTATCTCTACAGATTCCTCTTTTGATGCTGGAGTTTTAACATCATTTTTTAACATCGATAAAAGGGTCTCTTTTTTAGAGATAGTTTTTATATCTTTTGTATCTATTGATTTAGCATCTTTCTCATCAACTGCTAAAACCAATGCTCCATTTTGGATTACTTTTGTATCTTTGTTTTCACTGATACCTTTTAGAAGATCTGAAAAAGAGAGTTTTGGTTCATCTTTTGATGATAAAGAGAGTGGGGAGTTACTTTGAGACTTTTTTGAGCTCTGTGTGTTATCTAAAGTGATCATCTTGTACTCCTGTATAACTCTTTTTATATAAAGAGATTTTACACAGAAGTAGCATAAACTATTCCAGTTTATTACATTTGATTATTGCAGTTTATAACACCATCTACACAGTTAGTTGGGCATTTTTCAGTTGAACAACCATCTGTAGATATTTTAATAGTTCTAACAGGTACGATTGGTTCTGGAGCTGGTTTTGGGCAAGATTCAAACAGTCTGCAATCGTTTGAGTGAAATACAACTCTTGAAGATGCTATAACTCTACCGTTTGCATTATCTATAATTCTTGAGTTGATAACTACACCCTCCTCTATCTTAGAGTAAGTTCCAACAAGTACATAAGTGTTTTCTATTGGTGAGTTTAGTTTTTCAACATTTCTTGATAAGAAAAACTCCCCATCATTGTTAACAACTAGAGATTTTTGACCTCTAAAGTCCATAACATCTACACCTCTTTTATTTAGTTCGTTAAAGAAACTCTCACCCATCACTCTACCAAAATGTGTAGTTTTATTTAATTGATGCAGATCAACAAAAGAAGTGATAGCGATGCTTCCTAACTTCTTAGCTTTCATAGTATCAAGTAGTTGTTGTGCTATCTTATCAACTGTATCAGTTATCGTAGTAGTTGTAGCTACATTGATGCTGTAGTTTGAAACGCTCTCGTTTACACCATTAACATCAACCATCTTAACATATCTATCAACCTGAGTAACACCACTTACTGGTTGTTTTGCTGCTGTACATCCTTGTGTCATTAGTGCGATTGCCGCTACTATAGATAAAATTCCCATTTTTTTCATGCTCAATCCTTTGATTATTTGTTATTAAGCATTATTGCAGATTGATGTAATATCTATGTAACATTTTATGATTTAATGGTATAACTAAAGATATTTTTACCATTTTTACTCACTATTTCTATTTTTATATCATATTTGTCACATATAGTTTTTATGATGTAAAGCCCTAAACCATACCCATCATTTTTTTTAGACTCTCTATACCCTTTTTCAAAAAGTTTCAAAGGCTCTTTTATCTCTTTTCCAGTAGATTCAAATTTAAGTAAAAATTTATCGCCATCTGCTTTTAAATATATCTTCACTTTTGTACCTACATCTGCGTACTTTATAGCATTTGAGATATTGTTATCTACAAGTCTCTCAAACTCTACACTATTTATCTGTACCTCTAAAGCATCATCTATATCTAAAACCAACTCTTTATCATTTGAAGATGCTATCTGTTTAAAAAACTCAACCCTTTGTCTTAACAACTCAGATATATCTGTTTGTTTAACCTTATACTCAACATCATCTCTAAGACTTAGATACACAAGCTCCTCAAAATTTAGATCAAGCATATCAACAGAGGATTTTATCTGCTCTATGAACTCTTTTGAGTTCTCATAAACTCCACTCATCTCTAAAAGCTCTAGATTCATAACAATAGCACTAAGAGGGGTTTTTAACTGATGAACACTACTTAAGATAAAATCTTTATTGTCTGATTTTAGTTGTTTGTTTTTTGCTTCTATCTCTTGTTGCATCTTCCTTAGACCATCATAAAGATAAGAGATCTTCTCATACTCAAAATTACCATGAAGTTGAGCTATATCTACATCATCTTTATTTTCCATCTGCCTTATAAGATAATCAAACGGTTTTGAGATAGTATTTTTTATATAGATGATCATAAAGATAGTAAAAACTACGATAACTAATATGATAAGTGCTAACTCTATCTCACTTATATGCAATGCTTACCTCTACTAACCTTTTAGCATCTGTGATTGAGCGGATTTTTTTATCATCTATCACAACTCCATCAAAACTCTCATTTGTATCGTTGCATATAGATACCATAAAGCTCAAATCATCTAAAACAAACCTTCGCTCCATCTTCTCTTGAAGTTGTGATGTAAGCAGATAAGGAGCGTACTTTAACTCCTCTATCACTTGATTATGTATATTTTTCATAATCATCATCTCATATTTTCTCTTTAGCATCTCATTAGATGCCACTATCTCACTTTTATCATCTTTAACCTCATCACACTCAATCTCTTTTACCACTAAAACCTCTTGTTTTTGCACTGGCATCTGTTGTGATATAGCATCTACTTTTTTAGTATATTTTTCATTTATACCTTTTAATCTCTCTATCTCATCTATGTAACTTTTATTTATAGCATCTATCTCTTTTTTGTACTCATTTTTAGCCACAACTAAAAGTTCAGACTCTTTTTTAAGCTCCTCTTTTACAACTCTAAGCTCTTTTAACTCTTTTATATACCCATTTTGTATCTTTTTGGTAGTATCATTTTCTGCTACTACCGCCACATCACTTTGTGTATTTTGTGTATAAAACAAAACTATAGCTACTATCAAGATAGCAGCTATGATTAGAACCTTTATGTATAATCTATCTACAATTTTCATTTATACTGTACCCTATCCCTATCTCTGTTTTTATAAAATCAAATGGAAGTTTTCTCCTTAGCCCATTTACAAGTTGCCTAAGCGGGTAACTCTCTTTTAACTCCCCCTCCCAAACAAACTCCTCAAACTCCTCGGTCAAAACTTTTTGTTTTTGATTTGAAAAAAGTAAAGTCAAAAATCTCAACTCTTTTTTCCTAAGTTCAATCTCTTTATCGTTAAAAAAAAGTTTCTTTAACTCTATATCAAATTTTATACCACCACTTAACTCTATAACACTTCTATCTTTTTTAAGCAGTTTTGTTAGACGGATATCAAGCTCTTTTAGATTGAAAGGTTTTTTGATGTAATCACTACACCCAAAATCATAAGCATGTTCAAAATCATCTATATCTACAGATGCCGTTATCATGATGATTGGAACATTTTTATCTAGTCTTCTTATCTGTTTTACAAGCTCTAGACCATTTATGTTTGGCAAATTTATATCTATAATATATACATCTTTTAATCTGTTAGTTAAGATGTTGTCAAAAGCATCTTCACCATCATCAAAATGGGTAACGCTAAAAGATTTCATATTAAAAAAAGTTATAAGTGCTTTTGAGAGTTGATAATTATCTTCAGCTAAAAAAACTTCCATAAAACAAACATTCCTATTTTTTGTTGAAGTATTATAACTAACTATTTCATATCACTTTAATAAAAAAGCGATAAAATTATTTTTATATAAAATTTGGACAACTTAAGATGAAAAACATTTTTTTAACGCTATTTCTATTTTTGGGTGTAGCATCTGCTGATAACTATACATACTACAACTCCACATCACACAACAACATAGCCCAGCACTTTACTGACATAGCAGCAGCTATAGCCAAACAGCTAAATGAAAATAAAAATAGCTATGCCATAAAAGATAAAACTCTAGCTATCCTCTCTATAGTTGATATAAACGACTACAAACAAACTTCAAGTTTAGGCAGAAGAGTGAGTGAGAACCTCATCCATGAGATGCAAAAGTACGGATACAAAATCATAGAGTACAAAGCTATGAACTCCATAACTATAGATGATAAAGGGGAGTATGTATTTTCTAGAACTATGGATGATCTAAAAAAAGAGATGCAAGTAACCTACGCACTCTCAGGGACATATACAAGGTATGATGATAGTTTGACTATAAACTGTAGGATTATCGATATAGCTACAAGCTTAGTGGTCTCAACCGCTCATGTATCGATCCCAAAATCTGTTTTGAGAAAGATAAATAAGCAAGAGAAAAAAGATGATTGGTTTAGGTGATAGAGTACTTTTTAACAGCGTCTCTTGAATTAAACGGCGATGCTTGAACCTCATCACCATCAAACGAGATAGCATAAACCTCATCTACTGATGCTTTACAGTATGTCAGCACCGCTCTAGCAGCCATCTCTTTATCGGCCTCAGATGCACTTTTACTTAGAAGTGAATGAGGCCCTGGAATGCCAACAGTTTTGATGTGATAGTACTTATCGTTTTCTATCTCTTGAAGATACCCATTTTCATCTTTATCACGACCGATTACAAGCTTTGCACCATCACTTAGTCTAAAATGGCGACCAACTTTCATAACAGGTATATCTTTTAACTCAAACTTATCATACTTGATAAAGTCAAACATCTTTCTACCAAACGCTTCATCAGTTAGTAAACACCCACCACCTGGACTCTCAAAGTTCTCTAAACCTATCTCTTTGACAAGTTGCATCTGTCGCTCACGACCACGCCCTGTTATCCCCTCAAGTCTCTCTCTATCTACCCAGCCATTCTCTTCTGCTATGGTTGGTCTTAATGCTTTTGCTGAGAGTGGACGAAGCAAAAGCCCATCACAATCAGACTCGTTTAAAACATTTTGAAGTGCATCTTTGTTTTGGCTCATTGGGCGTTGCCCCATAACCTCACCACTTATCAAAAACGAAGCCCCAAGCTCACCCATCATCCTCTTAGCTACACTAAACATCTTAGCATGGCAATCGATACAAGGGTTAAAATTTTTCCCATAACCATACTTTGGGGTAAATAAAGTCTCTTTTAAGAACTCCTCTTTTATATCAACCACCAAAAGCTTTGCACCAACTTGATCACACATACTTTTCATGTGTTCATACCTATCTTTTGTACTTCCAAAACCTGTGTTTACATTTAGTGCGATAACCTCAATCCCCTGATCTATGATAAGTTTCATAGCCAAAGTTGAATCAAGACCACCACTAAAGAGTGCTATTGCTTTCATATAATTCCTTAAAAAAAGAGACTTTTTACGCAATTTTAACATTACACTTCTTTTACATATCTTTATTAGCTTTGTATCTCTTGTCTAGTTTAATTTTTTATAGTTTTCCAAGTTTATAACTTTAAGCAACATTTTTGACAATGAAGATATAATTTTAGACATAAATTAGATTTTTTCTGTTGGATTAAAAATATTTGATAAAAGGCTATTAATGGATAATTTATCAATTCTCATTTTGACTTATAATGAAGAACTGAATATAGAAAAATGTATAATCGAAGCCAAAAAATTGTCAAATCACATAATTATTGTAGATTCTTATTCAACAGATAAAACACTGCAAATATGTAAAAGTTATGATTGTTCGATATATCAAAATAAGTTTGTTAATCAAGCAGTACAGTTAAATTGGGCTTTGGATAATATAGAGTTTAATACCGAATGGATATTAAGACTTGATGCTGATGAGTATTTTTTACCTGAATTGATTGATGAAATGAAAAATAGGCTGCATACACTAGATAAGAAAATCAATGGAATATTCTTTAAAAGAAGAGTGTTTTTTATGGATAGATGGATAAGGTATGGTGGTTATTATCCAGTACTACTCTTAAGAGCATGGAGAAATGGTACAGCTATATGTGAAGAAAGATGGATGGATGAACACATGAAGCTTCTAGAAGGTAAAAGTATTTTATTTGAAAATGACTTTGTAGATGACAACAAAAAAAATCTACATTGGTGGATCAGCAAGCATAATAACTATGCTACTAGAGAAGCTATAGAACAGTTAAACAGCAAGTATGGCTTTTTGGATTATACACCAGTAAAAGCAGATTTATTTGGGACTCAAGAGCAAAAGAAGAAATGGCTAAAAGAAAAAGTATATAACATCCTTCCACTTGGTATAAAGCCATTTATATATTTTATGTACAGATTTTTTATTAAGCTAGGCTTTTTAGATGGTTTTAGAGGATTTCTATTTCATATATTGCAAGGATTTTGGTATAGATTTTTAGTAGATGCTAAAGTTTATGAGATAGAAAGAAAAGCTAAAAAAAACAATCTTACTATAAAAGAGACACTTGAAAAAGAGTATGAACTTAAACTCTAAAATTTCAAACTCCCTTTTTAAGTGATATATCTACACAATTCCCAACTCTTCACTTATATCTTTTATAAGTTTGCTAAACGGTTTTTTTGATAGATCTGCATCTTCATCTATCAAACCAAATATATCTTTTTTTATCTGCTGGTACGGAATGCCTGTTAAGTCTTGAAGCTCTTTTAATCTGCTATCAGGGTATTGCTCCGCCTTTGTTAGCATCTCATAAACTATATCTTTATGGGCTTTGTATCTCTCATTTAGTTTGAAAATACCTATATACTTTTCATACTCATTTGAGTAATTTTCTTTTAGTTTTATATCTATATCTTCTTTATTTTTTAGATGAAGATTTTCGCAAGATGTGTCTAAGAATAGTTTGAATTTTACTTTTTTGTCGAAGTCGAAATTATTAGATGCAGGGGAGAGATTTGTAAACTCCGCATTGCCTTTTAACTTAGTGTTACAACTATAACAACTAGGAATAAAGTTATAT
>JAFGVR010000180.1 GCA_016937915.1 Campylobacterales bacterium
ACATAGAAAATAAAAAAGCTATAACCACTATCATCTCATTCATCATAAATGGTATATCAAAAAATATGGTAGCCCCATAAGCGGTGCCAAGACCAAAAACTATCCCTATGATGCCACCAAACGATGAGAGTACTACAGCCTCAACCAAAAACTGCATCAAAACATCCCTCTCCATAGCTCCGATGGCTAGTCTTATCCCTATCTCTCTTGTTCTCTCAGTAACTGAGACTAACATGATATTCATAATCCCTATCCCACCTACAAGTAAACTGATAGCTGCAACTGAGCCTAAGAGATATGTCAAAGTTTTTGTAGTTGATGTCATGGTATCTATGATATCTTTCATATCTCTTACATGAAAATCATCATCCATATTTTCGTGCAGATTTCTCCTTTGACGCATGATAGATGCTATCTCCTCTTTTGCATCGTTTGAATTAACCCCATCTTTTAGAGATAAAAGGATGTTACTTACATCTCTGTTTCCACTGATGCGTCTTTGAAACATCTTTATAGGGACAACTACAAGGTCATCTTGGTCAAGCCCGCGAAACCCTGCTGAGCCTTTTGATTTTAAAACCCCTACAACCTTGCATCCAAACTTCCCTAAACGAACCATCTCATCCAGAGGGTTTTGGTTTGCAAAAAGCTCATTTTTGATAGTTGAGCCGATGATGCAAACACTCTTGCCACTATTTATCTCTTGTTCGCTAAACTCTCTCCCATCCTCTATAACCCAATCACGAACCTCAAAGTAACCGTTATCACTCCCATAGATGGATGTTGAGTGGTTTGAGTTTGAGTAAACTGCGGTGATGCCAGACATACTGTAAGGGGATACTACACTTATCATAGATGCCTCTTGTTTTAAAACCTCCACATCACTCATGGTAAATGGTTTTGCGTTTGAACCAGCTGAACCATGCCCCATCCTACGCTTTCCTGGGCTTAGGGTTAGCATATTGCTCCCTAGTTTTGAGATGTCATTTTTTATGTACGCAGTGGTTCCATCACCCAAAATCACCATCGCTATAACAGATGCTACCCCTATAACAATCCCCAAAACGGTCAAGAATGAACGCATCATATTTCTGCGAATCTCTTTTAGGGCGAGTAATAATGTGTTAAATAGCATCTATCTCCCCATCTTTGAAGTGGATAATCCTACTTGCAAACTCCGCCATATCATTTTCATGTGTAACCATTATGATAGTTATCCCCTGCTCTTTGTTAAACTTTTGCAAAAGCTCCATTATCTCTACACTTCGTGGGGTGTCTAAGTTTCCTGTTGGCTCATCTGCTAAAAGTATCTTTGGGTTTGTAACTATGCTTCTAGCTATCGCAACCCTTTGTTGCTGTCCACCTGAGAGCTGGGCTGGGGTATGGTGTGCAAACTTTAAGAGTCCCACCTTGTCAAGTGCTTCAAGTGAGAGTTTTTTTCTCTCATCTGCACCGATGCCTCTATATATCAAAGGGAGTTCAACATTTTCAAGTGCGGTAGTTTTTGCCAAAAGGTTAAACCCTTGAAATATAAACCCCAAATAGTGTCTTCTAAGCCTTGCTAACTGATCCCTATCTAAACTACCAACATCCACACCATCAAAAAGATAACTCCCACCACTTGGCAAATCGAGTGAGCCAACTATGTTCATCATAGTTGATTTTCCACTACCACTAGGCCCCATCACTGCGACAAATTCACCCTTCTCTATCACAAGATCTATCCCTTTTAGTGCGTAAGTTGTAGCATCACCTTCACCATAAAACTTTTTTACATCTCTAAACTCTATGAGTGGTTTATCTTTGGACATCTTTTGTTCCAGTTATAACTTTTGCATCTTTATCTAAACCATCTAAAACTATGGTGTATTTGCTATCGCTTTGAGCTGTTTTTATCTCTATGGCTTGAGGTTTATTATCTTTTAAAACCCAAACTTTGCTTTGATGCGGTTCTGTGGGTTTTTTACCAAACGATCCTTTTTTATCCTCTTGAAGTTTTGGATTAAACCTTAGAGCTGAGTTTTGGATGCTAAGTACATCTTTGTAAGATTTTGTATATATCTGAGCAGTGGCGGTCATCCCTGGGCGAAGCAAAAGTTCATCATTACTTAGTGATACTATCGCACTGTATGTAACGATGCTATCTACTATCTGAGAGTTAAAATGTACTTTTGTTATTACCCCCTCAAACTCTTTTTTAGGGTATGCATCTACACTAAATTTTACTTTTTGCCCCTTCTCAACAGAGCCTATATCTGCCTCATCTACACTCAAAGATAGCTCCATCTTTTTTAAGTCTTCTGCTATCACAAACAAAACTGGTATCTGCATAGATGCCACGACACTTTGACCAACCTCTACCTTTTTATCGAGTATCACACCATCAAGTGGTGAGCGAACTATCGCTTTTTTTAGGTCATCCTCATTTGCTTCTAGTGAAGCTTTTGCTTGAACCACCAATGCTTTTTTACTCTCAAAATCAGCCTTAGCTCTCTCATAGATGCTCTTTAGTGAATCTATCTCTTTGGTCGATGGAAATTTTCCTTTTGTAGCTTTAAAAAGGTTTTCTGCTCTATCTAACTCTATCTTTGCATCACTTAGTGCAACTTCACTATTTTTTAGATTTGCATCTGCTACTCTTAAAGCTGCCTCAGAGTTTCTAACACGAGACTCTATCTTTGTGGTGTCTATCTTTGCTAAGAGCTGATTTTTTTTGACATAATCGTTAAAATCAACATAAAGCTCACTTATAGTTCCAGACACCTCTATCCCCACATTTACACTGTTTGTTGGTTCAAGATTTCCTGCGGCTAAAACCGTTATGTCGATGTCACGAAGTTTTGCTTCTTGGGTTATGTAAGAGATCTCTTTATCTTTTGGTAAAAATTTAAAATAATAAACCCCAGCAACTATCATCAACACTAAAACTAATATCAACCATTTTTTATAAGATGATTTTGCCTTTTTATTAAGTCCCAAATTTTTCTCTAACTCATCCATGCATCAACCTCTTTTAGTATTAAAATACAATTTAGTTAGCTCTAAATCTATATTTATCTCATTTATCTTTATCTCTAACTCATCAGATTTTATGGAGTTTTGGAGTATGCCAACATCATAACCAGCTTTGTATCCGTTTTCGTACGCCTCTTTTGTTATCTCTAATATGGAGTTGTACTCTGCTATGTTTTCCTCCAAAACTTTGTTGGTATCTTTGTACCTCTCTATCAAAATCATACTCTGCTCATACGCCAACTGCTCCTCTTTTGTAGCATCTGCCTCTTTTGCTTTTGACTCTAAAAAAGCAGACCTCTTCTCCTCAATAGATGCAAAAGATGTGTATGAGATGGGGATGCTAAGTTTTACCCCAAAATTATAATCATCACCATAAAAGCCGTTTGCATCGGTATAGTTTGCATTTGCACTCAAAGAGATTGATGGTAGGTAGCTAGAGAGTGTAGTTTTATAAGTATCGTAATTTATATTATTTTGATATTTTAAAAGATTTACATTGAAGTTATTATCAATATATCCCAACTTATCGATAAACTCTATTTTTGGTATATCGATATTATCTGCATCAATATCTGTATATTTTTTTAACTCCAACCTCTCTTGTTGTAGTTGTTGTTTCAAAAGAAGATAAGAGGTTTTTTGGATATTTTTAGCTCTTATGGCATCACTGAGCTCAGTTATATCTACATCACCACTCTCATACTGCTTTTGTTTTAAAAAAACTGTTATCTCACTATTTTTTATAAGATAGCTTAGTTTTTCAAGTTCAAACTGATACTTTTTTATATTTAAAACAGCTAGATGTATCTGTTTCTCATAAACACTTACCTCTTGTTCAAGTGACAAGTTCTCATAAACACCCCTATCATCAGCATATTTCATAGCATAATAGATACCACCTGAGCGAAAAATATCTTGAGATATAGATGCATTAGCTTGTGAAGTTCCCTCAAAATCGGAACTAACAGATAGATTTAGAGGTGCTAACCAATTGTACTTAAGAGCCTCTTTTGATTTTTCTATCGTTACTTTTTTTTGATCTATGATTGCACTCTTTTGCTCATTTAAAAGGGTATCATCACAGATGCCACCAACTACAAAAACAGATAATAAGCAGATAATCTTATGATTCACTCTTTTCCTTATGTATAAAACAATTTTAGAGGATTATATCACCCTAATGAGTAACAAAATGCAAACCATACCACATCTGCCCCAAGCTTATCCCCTCATCATTTAGGGCTATCTCTTTTGAGATGTAGTATATGATGGAGTTTTTCCTAAAACCATCAACTACAAGGTTTAAAAGTGTGGTGTTTTGAAAAACTCCGCCACTTAAAACCACTGGCAGTTTAGAGTTTTTTGAGATGCTAAGGACTATATCTGCTAGAGTGTTTAAAAATTTGGATGCTATTAAGTGCTTGTCGCTATCTTTTAGGATGCTTATCATATCTATCTCTATCTCACCATTTTTTATGGTGTAGTTGTAACTCTCTTTGATGCCTTTATCATAAAAGCTCTCCAAAACAAGCCCAGCCTCACCATCATAATTCACATCATCCAAAAAACCACCCATGATAGAGACCGCATCAAAGAGCCTTCCAACTGAACTTGTTAAGGGGGAGTTTATAGATTTTTCCCAAACATTATGTAGCATCTTTAGCTCTTCTCTGGTGTATCTTTTTGCCACTTCAAACTCTAAAACCTCTTCAAAACTGTAATGCTCAAACAACAAACCAAGCACTACCCTTTTTGCATCTTTGATAGCTTTTGTTGAGCCTATAAGTTTGAAATACTTAAAATGGTAAACCCTCTCATACCCTTTGGCATCACACTTAAAAACCTCACCACCCCACACGCATCCATCATCACCCAAACCACTCCCATCAAATGCAAAACCTAAAACTTTTTGCGTTATATCATACTCAGCCATAGTACTTAAAATATGCGTATAGTGGTGTTGTACTTTTAAAAGTAGAGCATCCTTTGCCATCTCTTTTGCTATCTTGCTACTCTCA
>JAFGVR010000181.1 GCA_016937915.1 Campylobacterales bacterium
CTTTTAAAACAAGAGGATCCTAAAGAGCTAAAGATGGCAAAAACAGATGCCGCACATCTAGAGCCAGATGGTAAAAAATCTTTTATGCCGACTACATTTTTTAGAGATGGTCATATGGCTAGAAATGATGGTAATAGTGTTGATTTAGATGTTGAAACAACTGAGATGTCAAAAAATTCAACAATGTACAATGCACTTATAAGTACATATAAAAAAGATTCAGCTATCTTTAGAAGTGTTATAGAAGCTTCTGGTAAAGTAAGTTAAGGATTAGAACATGAGTAATTTTTTAAATAGTTTTGACATAAGTGGTTATGGACTCTCAGCTCAGAGGGTTCGTGTAAATACCATCTCTAGCAATATTGCAAACGCTCAAACAACAAGAACTGATGAGGGTGGGCCTTATAGAAGAAAAGAGGTTATATTTAAAGCGATAGATTTTAATCAAGTTTTCAATAAAGCTTTAAATGAAACAACAAAAAGTGCTAGTTATGAGGATCCATTAAATGAGGGTGATTTTGGTAAAAAAGTAAACCCAGCTATTATGAGTGTGATGGTAGATAAAATATCTCGTGATGATAGTAAACCAAAAATGAAATATGAACCAGAGCATCCAGATGCGGATGCAAATGGCTATGTAGCATACCCAAATATTAATCCTGTGGTAGAAATGGCCGATTTAGTAGAAGCGACAAGATCTTACCAAGCAAATGTTGCAGCATTTGAGAGTGCAAAAGGGATAGCAAATAGTGCTATATCTTTGCTTCAAGTATAATTAGGGAAAAAGGACTATTATGAGTGAGTTTGGAAAAATTGGTGGCTTAGTTGGGACATCAACATCTGAGCTTTTAAAACAAAAATCATCCTTGGTTGGTGGTGAGGCTTTTGCGAATCATCTAAAGTCAGCACTTAATGAGGTAAATGAACTTCAAGAGGTAAAAGAGGAAGCAGTTGCAGATATGGCTACAGGTCAGGTAAAAGATCTGCATCAAGCTGCACTTGCTATAGGAAAAGCTGAGACTAGTATGAAATTAATGCTTGAGATAAGAAATAAAGCTTTAAGTGCATACAAAGAACTAAGTAAAACACAAATCTAACTTTTTTAAATCTGCAAACTTTTATGAAAAACAGAAACAAAAGCCTAAAGATATTTTCATTATACAGCCTTATAGTAGTTGGCTTTTTTATATTTTTATGTTCGATGTTTTTTTCTGCTATTAGTCAAAGAGATATACCTTCTCTTTATACTAGTGATACATCAAAGGCTAAAAGAGGTTCAATCATAAGTGCAGATGGATTTCATATAGCTACTACAAAAAAACTTTATAAAGCTTCAGTAGATACAAGATACATAGACCCAGAAAAAAAAGATTTATTTATAGAACTTTTTAGAATATACTCAGGTATGGATGCTAAAGAGATAAGAAAAAAGATAAATGGTGTTCAAGGTAATGTTGTACTTTCTTATAGCATTAGTGAAAAAAGAGCTCAATATCTTAAAAAATTGGCTTATGAATTAAGAAGATATAAGGTTTTTGTTGAGAGGGTACATCCAAAAACAGGTACTAGAACTTTGTATGGATTAAATGTTTTAGAAAGTGGTGAAACTAGAATTTACCCTTATGATGATTTGTTAACCCCAATCATAGGCTATCCACATAAAGAGGAAGAAAATGGCTATACCCTTATAAAGGGTGTAAAAGGGTTAGAAAAAAAGTTTGATATAGAATTATCAAACACTCAAGATGCTCTTGTTCAAGGTAAACGAGATGTTAACAATTATATTATTTTAAATAAAGAGAGTTTTACAAAACCAGAGATAGATGGTATTGATGTAAAGATAACCGTACCAGTGGCACTTCAAATAAAAATTGAAAAGATGCTAACCAAAATGAAAGAGGAGTTAGACGCAAAAGAGGTTTTGTGTGCTTTAATGGATGTTGAAAATGGAAATATCTTAAGTATGGCAAGTTCAAATAGATTTTTACCAAAAGAGATAAAGAAAAGTGATTATCCATCGTTAAATTCATCTATGATAGAGTATAGCTTTGAACCAGGTAGTGTTATAAAACCTATAGCTTTTGCTCTTTTGCTTGATAAGGGACTTGTAAATCCATTTGACATGGTAAATGGATTTAATGGCAGGTATAGACTTGGTAAAAAAATCATAACAGATGAGCATAGGTTTGATTGGTTATCAGCTGAAAATGTAATAGTTCATTCATCTAATATAGGGATAGTGCAACTTACACAAAAGCTTTCAAGTGTTGATTTTTATCAAGGGTTGCAAGATTTTGGATTTTCAAAAAAATCAACTTATGATCTTATATATGAAAAAGATGGTTCAATTCCAGATGTGAAAAAGATAGACAATGAGATATATAAAGGAACTCTTTCGTATGGTTATGGTATGAATGCAAATTTAATGCAGTTGATTCGTGCATATAGTGTGTTTAACAATAATGGAAGGATAATTTATCCAAGATTAGTAGATAGTTTTATAGATTCAAGAAGAGTAGTTAGGACAATTCCGCTTAAAGAACAAGTTCAAATTATAAAAAGTTCAACAGCATCTAGAATGAAAAAAATTTTAATAAAAACAGTTAATGAAGGTACTGGTGTAAAAACAAAATATGATGGCTTAGAAGTTGGGGGTAAAACTGGAACTGCACATAAAGTAGAAGATGGCAAATATGTTAACAAATACAACACCTCTTTTATAGGTTTTGTAAACGATAAAAAAAGAAAATTTACTATGGGGGTAGTAGTTATAGAACCAAAATCTAGTCAATTCGCTTCACAAACTGCTGCACCAGTATTTAAAAATGTTATAGATATTTTAGTTGAAGATGGTTATTTAAAACCAGATTTTATAAACTAATCTACTATTTTGATATAATCATATAAAATCAATCTAAGGAGTACTCTTGGTCAAAAAAATTCAAACAGCAAAAACACTTCTCGAAGCTCTTCCATATATAAAAAGCTACAACAACAAAACAGTAGTAATAAAATACGGCGGTTCAGCTCAGATAAATCCTGAACTAAAAGATAGATTCGCTCAAGATATCATCCTATTATACCTAGTTGGCATCAAGCCTGTTATCGTTCATGGTGGCGGTAAAAAGATAAATGAACTACTCGATAAACTTGAGATTGAGAGTGAGTTTGTAGATGGGATGCGTGTAACAAGTGAGCAGGTTATGGAGGTTGTTGAGATGGTTCTTGGTGGAAACATCAACTCTGAAATCACTACACTTCTAAATGTTCACGGTGCAAGAGCTTTGGGGATAACTGGTAAAGATGCAAACTTCATGCAAGCTAAACCAAAATCTGATGGAAAATACGGCCTAGTTGGTGAGATAACACACATAGATGCAGAGGTGATAAACAACCTTATAAAAGATAAATTTATCCCTGTTATAGCACCTATTGGTTCTGCAAATGAAGTTGGTCACCCTGGATTTAATATAAATGCAGACTTAGCAGCTAGTAAAATTGCAGCAGCAATTGGGGCTGAGAAGGTTATATTTATGACTGATATCGTTGGCGTTTTAGATAAAGATAGAAAGCTTTTAGACACCCTAACAGAGGCTCAGATAGAGGAGTTAAAGGCTGATGGGACTATTCATGGCGGTATGATACCAAAAGTGGATGCTTGTCTTGAAGCACTTCATGGTGGTGTAAACAAAGCTCACATCATAGATGGTAGAGTTGAACATGCCTTGCTTTTAGAGATACTTACAAGTGAAGGGATTGGAACTGTTATCAAAAAATAACCGCCTCTACCCTTACATCTACGGCATTGTAACTGCCGTGATGTTTAGCTCCTTTTTATACCTTGAGCATTTTGGTATAACCATCAAACCCCTAAACACTTTTACAGCACTAACTTCCCTTGCACTCTTACTTTATGCTCCAAAAAAAGCAATTTTAACATTTGGTTTTTTAGTAGGTCTTTTATGGTTTTACTGGATAAGTTTTAGTTTCAAATACTACGGAGTTGGATATATAGCACCTTTGGTAGTTGTTGGATTTGGTTTTATCTATATGGCTTTTTTTGGCATCTTAGCACTTACAAAAGAGATCTATATCAGAGCTATTTTACTCTTTGGGCTTAGTTTTTTTGAGCCGCTTGATTTTAACTGGATGCAACTAGAGCTTTTGTTTGTTGAGAGTTATATAGGGATTTTTAAGTATCAATTAGCACTTGTTTTAGTAGCACTTACACTTCCAAACTATATAAACAAACCATTTAGATTTGCACCTCTTTTACTAATAGTTTTTGCACTAAACTACACAAGTACAAAAAGTGAAGATGCACCGCTAAAGATAAAACTAGAATCAACAAACATCAAACAAGCAGATAAATGGGAACAAGAGAACCTAAAACCAACAGTTAAACTTATATATGCAAAAATCTCAGATGCTATCCAAAATGGGTACGATATAGTAGTTTTTCCAGAATCTGTATTTCCACTATATATGAATAAAAATCCACTACTTATAGAGGAGCTTTTAAGAGCATCTCATAAGATAACCATCATAGCTGGAAGTTTGGAACATATAGACTTTAAAAGTTACAATGTAACCTATGTGTTTAATGATGGAAAATATCTAGTAGCTAAAAAGATGGTGCTTGTCCCTTTTGGTGAATATATCCCTTTGCCTGAGTTTATGAGAGATTTTATAAATGATACTTTTTTTGGAGGGGCTAGTGATTTTAAAACAGCAGATGCTCCAACTGACTACACCATAAAAGGGGTGACTTTTAGAAACGCTATCTGCTATGAGGCTACTTGTAGTGAGATATATGATGGTGATGTAAAATATGTGATAGCTATGAGTAACAACGCATGGTTTGAACCATCAATTGAGCCAACCTTGCAAAATCTGCTTTTAAAATTTTATGCTAGAAAAAATGGTGTAACAATCTATCACAGTGCCAATTATA
>JAFGVR010000182.1 GCA_016937915.1 Campylobacterales bacterium
ATTTTGTGGGATGCTATAGCCATAGATGATTTTTGAAACATCTTTGTATGCATCTAAAAATATTTTACCCATAGAGCGGTCATATATCTCAACAGCTTTGATGTTGTCATTTTGCATAAACTCATTTAAAGTAGCTTTTACAGTCTCCTCATCCATGTTATACAAAGACTCTGTGATAGCTCCAACTATTGAAGATGAAAGTTTTTTGAGGGTCTCTATCTCTTGTTCTACTGCACTGCTCTCAGTTCTATCAAGTTGCTCTATGATGTAACTCTTTTGATTTGACTGAAGTTCATCTATGATATTGGTTTGATTTTGATACATATACCAGCCAATCGCACCAAAAAGTACAAAAAGCACCAGCACTATAAAAACAACAGTTTTAAAAACTAAACTATTTTTCAAAGAAAACCTTATCTATATTTTTTAACTATCTCTTCTATCTCATGATCTTTTTTCATTTGAATTATAACTTTATCAAATTTTTTTTGAAAATCTTTTAAATATGGATAATCTTTATCGTTTAATGTAAAACCAACATGCCCAAAATTCTCTTTTACTTTTAAACCTCTCTTTATATCTACAAAATTAGATATATCTATAAGCTCATCATTTACATAAAAATCAGCCATCCCACGAACCACTCTACTCAAACAAGCTTTATTGTCATTTGCTTCTATAAAATTTATCTTTTTTGACTCAACTGCATCATTAAGTTCACTTCCACCAACTGCTTCTATGTTAAAACCTCTATTCATACAAAGGGTTAATCCATAAAAATCTTTTGGAAAATCAACATTATTTTTTAGAGTTTCACTTTTAGCAAACACTATACTTCTCTCAGCCAAAATTGGCTCAGAAAATTTTGTCCATTTAGTTCTCTCTTCATTATAATACGGTGGGAAAAAAGCAACCGCTTTACCACTCTTTACAAGCTCTTTTGCTCTTTTAAACGCAGTCATATTGAACTTCACATCATAACCATCAATCTTCTCAAATGCAGATTTTATAATATCTACATAAACACCCCTAGCCTCACCACTCTCTTCATAAGAGTATGGGGGATAGTTTTTATCGCCTACAATCTCAACCACAACAGATGCAAAAAGAGCTTTTGCAACAAATAAAAGAAGAAATATTTTTTTCATAGATTATCCTAAAATTTATACTTTAAAATCGTTCTAACCAAAGTGTTATCATCACCTGACTCTAAAGTTCTTCCAGCTAATTTAAATGTGAACGAGAGTTCATCACTAAACTTGTAACTATTTGAGATTCCATAAGTGTACATATAATCTTCACCATCATCAACACCACGCAAAGAATCTTTTGTGTATTGTTTATTTAAATCATAATACCCTATATGCAAAGTTGTGTTTAGGTTTTTAAAGATTGAAAAGTCACTGTTTAATGAGTAAACACTAGCATCCCTTAGAGATGTCTCAAAGTAACTCACCATCATCCCACTAGCAAAATATGGAAATCCACCCCATGAACCCCAAAGGTGTGCTGACTCATCATCACTTACACCCATATAGGCCAAAGTGAAATCAGCATCATATATATTTTTAGATACTTTTGCACCCCATACACTATAATCGATTATCGCTAAAGAGTTTGTTTTAGATATATCTTCTAACTGCCCAACACTATCAAAAGTGTTGTACTGAACCCCAAACTCATAACCATTTAGTTTAAAACCAACCTCTGCATAGATCGAGTTCATAAGCTCATGAGCGTAATAATCGCAAATTTGAAACTTATAATTATCACCACTATAATCAAAAGATGCAAAACTTATCCCCTCATCATCAACACCAAGAGTTGTAACAGGGTTTGGCCAGTCTGTGACATAGGTGCGGTTTTTATCAGCTTTGTGCATCCAAGGTGATTTGCTCATACTCACAAAACTACCACCATCATACCCAGCATCCCAAGCCCCACTCATACGGCTTATGTGACCTAGTTTAATGTTTGCATCACCTAAGTTTATGTTTGAGTTTACCCCCTCAAAGCTATTTGCCAAAACAAAATAATCATCACTATCAATCAGTGGTGAAGTAAACTCAAAACGACCAAGCTCTATAAAACTTTTCTCAAAGCTATATTTTAGATATGCCTGATGCAAGATAGAAAATGTATCACCATCTTTGTCGTAAATATAGGTGTTATTTGTTTTATCTTCCCCATTTAAACCAAAATCAGCAATAGCTCCAAAAACCACACCAGCTTCAAAATTTTCATATATCTCTTTTTTGTACCCAAGTTTTAAACTTGTAACAAAAGCTTCACCATCAGCCCAGTAAAAATCTTGATTATAGTTTACATAAACTGCACGCATATCTACAAAGTAGTCTTTTTCTTGTGCTATTAACTCAGTTGTCATCAATATCAATGAAGATGGTAAAATAATTTTTTTTAATATATTCTTCAAAAAATATTCCTTAAAAGTTTAAAATTGTTATGGTTAAGATGCTATCATTAATAACATTTATAACTCTCTTAAATATAGAAATTACATCTAAATCCAGATGTTATCAAGTAATCTCGTAGTACCAACTTTAGCTTCAACCAAAATTACACTATTACCTATTTGAACCTCTTTTATAGGGTTAAATTCCCTATCTAAAATCTCAACATAGATAATCTCAAGAGGGTTTAAAATCTCAACTATTTTATCTCTTATCTGTTTTACATCTAAGATTTTTTTACTTATCATATTACTTGCTTCATATAGTGATGCTGAGATTTTTAAAGCCTCTTTTCTTTGAGTTGCATCTAGATAAACATTTCTACTACTTTGTGCTAGTCCATCTTTTTCCCTAACTGTATCACAAGGGATTATCTCAACATCCATAAAAAACTGTTTTACCATAAGAGTTATGAGGTTTAGTTGTTGTGCATCTTTTTTACCAAAGTATGCACGAGTTGGATTTACAATGTTTAGAAGCTTCATAACAACAGTCAAAACACCGTTAAAATGCCCTGGTCTTGAAGCACCTTCAAGTACATACCCTCTAACTTTTGGAGCTAAGATGCTAACTTCATCTTCACCATAAATATCAGATGCATTTGGATAAAAAAGAATATCTACACCACTTATCTCACATATCTTTTTATCAGCTTCCTCTTTTTTTGGGTACTTGTCTAAATCTTCCCCTTTTAAAAACTGGGTAGGATTTACAAATATAGATGCTACTACTACATCGTTATCTTTTCTTGCGTTTTTTATGAGTGATATATGCCCCTCATGTAAAGCACCCATAGTTGGGATGAAACCAACACTTTTGTCTTTGAATTGTTCTTTTAAAACTCTCTTTAATTCAGCTGGAGTTGATACAATCTTCATTTTAAGCCTCTGTTTTATATAATCGCAATTATACTATACAATGGATATATGATGGATAACTACGAATACACTGAACTTTTAAAGAATCTAACAATTAAAATAAATAATATTACTGGTGTTGTTGAACCTAAAAAGATAGAAGAGAGACTTGCTGAGATAGCAGAGATAGAGAATAATCCAGATTTTTGGAGCGATGCAAAAGAGGCTGCTGCTGTTCAAAAAGAGAAAAACACTATCCAAAGAAAGCTAGATAAATATAACTCTGCAAAAAGTGCATTAGAAGATGCAAAAGAGTTGTATGAGATGGGGATGGAAGAGGAGGATGAGGAGACAGTGCAGAGCTGTTTTGAAGATGCCCCTAAACTTGAAGAGTTGATTGAAAATATGGAAGTGGAAGTTATGCTAAGTGGTCCAAACGATTCAAACAACGCTATCCTCTCTATCCACCCTGGTGCTGGTGGAACTGAGAGTCAAGACTGGGCTGAGATACTTCTTCGTATGTACAAAAGATGGGCTGAGAGGAGAGGTTTTGCTGTTGAAGTGCTTGATTATCAAGTGGGTGATGAAGCTGGGATAAAAGATGCATCTATCCTCATAAAAGGGGAAAATGCTTATGGATACCTAAAAGTTGAAAACGGCATCCACAGACTTGTTCGCATCTCACCATTTGACTCAAATGCAAAAAGGCATACATCTTTTACATCGGTTATGGTTTCCCCTGAGATAGATGATGATATAGATATAGTGATAGAGGACAAAGATATCCGCATCGACACCTACCGTGCTAGTGGAGCTGGTGGGCAACATGTCAACAAAACAGAATCAGCTGTTCGCATCACCCACATAGAGACAAATATAGTTGTTCAGTGTCAAAACGATAGAAGTCAGCACAAAAACAAAGCTACCGCTATGAAGATGTTAAAATCACGCCTTTATGAGCTTCAACTAGAACTTAAACAAGCTGAGCTTGATGGTGTATCAAAAAGTGAGATAGGTTGGGGGCATCAGATTCGCTCTTATGTTATGCAACCATATCAGCAGATAAAAGATACAAGAAGCAACATAGCATACACTAATGTAAATGCTATCTTAGATGGTGATATAGATAAGATACTTGAAGGTGTTTTAATCTCACAAAGTAGATCTTAACCTACTCTTGTGATTCATCTTTTTTTATAAAGCTGTATATCAAAAAACCTATCCCAAAAACTATAGAGAGTATCACCATATATCTTAGATGCTCCTCTTGTTTTGCTTTTATATTTTGCATAAATATAGAGTTTGGTTTTTCACTATCTTGAGTTGCAGAGCTTTTAGAAACTACACTAGCCTCCATCCTAGCTACCCTCATAGCAGCTTTTTCATTTTCACTAAGACCCTCTTTAGGTGTTTGCCAAAACATAGCAACTAAACCACCAACTAGCAAGATAGCACCTAAAAACCTACTAATAAAAATTTTATGTTTTAATATAAATTCCATAATATACCCCAATTTTTAAAGAGTATTATGTCAAAATGTCGGTATGAAAGTACTTAATGAATTTATGTTAAATGATAAATGTTCATATCTTAAAGGTTTAGAACAAACTACACATTATAAGCTTATAGATGGGTGTGAGAGTGATTATTGTCAAGCACTTATCGAGAGGGGTTATAGACGATTTGGTAAAATGTACTTTAGACCTGTATGTGATCATTGTGATGAGTGCCAAAGTATAAAGATAGATGTTGAAAATTTTAAGTTTTCAAAATCTCAAAGAAGAGTTTTAAACAAAGCTAAAGAGATAAAAACATATATCAGACAACCTAGCATCACAAAAGAGCATCTAGAGCTTTTTGATAAATATCACCGCTTTATGAAAGATAAAAAGGGGTGGGATTTTAATCCAACATCTATCCAACACTATCACAACTCATTTGTGGATGGTTATAACGATTTTGGTTATGAGATTTTATATTTTCATCAAGATAAGCTTATTGGTGTTGATTTAGTTGACATATTAGAAGATGGCATCTCATCAATTTATTTTTATTATGACCCAGAATATGATAGGTATTCGTTAGGTAGATTGTCTCTTTACAATCAAATCCTTTATGCAAGGCAGAGAAATAAAAGATGGATATATTTGGGGTATTATGTAAAAGATTGTCCAAGTCTTAGTTATAAATCACATTACGAACCTTATGTAACACTTCAAGGAAGACCAAATGATAATGAAGAATTTACCTATAAATGATACAATTAGCTTATGATTAATATAATAAAAAAAGAACTAATTATCTACACTGCACTTCTATCAGTGCTAATCGTTTTAATGCATCCCAATCTTTTAAGTGATCCAACAGCAAGACTTGGTCTTATGCAAGAGAAGGGGAACTATGTACATCCTCTTTTATATACATTTTTTATTTATTTAGTGCTATATTTTGTAAGATTTGTTATCGGATTTATTGCGAAGTTTTTCTATAAAAAGAAAGAAGATTAATAGACTTCGTTCAATTTTGCGTTATATAAGCTCTACAAGAACTCTAATAAAAGTATAAAAAATATTTTCAATCCCCATTTAGGGGATTGAGAAAGGTTAAAGATTAACCATTTCTCTTTTTGATAATCTCTTCAGATACATTTCTTGGAACTTCCTCATAGTGATCGAATTCCATAGAGTATGTAGCACGACCTTGAGTGTTTGAACGAAGATCTGTTGAATAACCAAACATCTCAGATAATGGAACATGAGCAGCAACGATTTTGTTACCACTTCTATCACCCATTGAGTTAACTTGTCCACGACGACGGTTAAGGTCACCGATAACATCACCCATATAATCTTCAGGTACTTCAACTTCAACTTTCATTACAGGCTCAAGGATCTTAGCGTTTGCTTCACGAGCAGCTTCTTTGAAACCTATAGATGCAGCGATTTTGAATGACATCTCATTTGAGTCAACATCATGGTATGAACCATCATAAAGTTCGATTTCACAATCTTCGATTGGGTAACCAGCAAGTACACCTTTAGCCATAGATTCTTCAAAACCTTTTTCAATAGCACTGATGTACTCTTTAGGGATAACACCACCTTTGATCTCGTTTTTAAACACAAGTCCACTTCCAGCTTCAGAAGGTCTAAGTTTAAATACAACATGACCATACTGACCACGACCACCAGATTGTTTTGCGTATTTGTAGTTTTTGTCAACTTCAGTAGTGATAGCCTCACGGTAAGAAACCTGTGGAGCACCAACTTCTGCTTCAACTTTAAACTCACGCTTCATACGATCAACGATGATCTCTAGGTGTAACTCACCCATACCAGAGATAATAGTCTGACCAGTTTCTTCATCAGTGTTAACTCTAAATGATGGATCTTCAGCAGCTAGTTTACCTAGAGCGATACCCATTTTCTCTTGGTCAGCTTTAGTTTTTGGCTCAACTGCAACAGAGATAACTGGATCTGGGAAATCCATTCTTTCAAGTATTACTAAATCTTTATCAGAACATAAAGTATCACCAGTTGTAGTATTTTTTAGACCAACAACCGCACCAATCTCACCAGCATAGATCTCTTTTACCTCTTCACGCTTGATTGCGTGCATTTTCATGATACGACCGATTCTCTCTTTTTTATCTTTTGTAGAGTTATGAACATAAGAACCCGACTCTAAAGAACCACGATATACACGGATAAATGTTAACTGTCCAACAAATGGGTCAGTCATGATTTTAAACGCTAGTGCAGCAAATGGGCCATTATCAGTTGATTCAACAACAACCTCTTGCTCCTCATCATCCATCATTGTACCTTTGATTTGTGGTACTTCAGTTGGAGCTGGTAAATAATCAACAACAGCGTCAAGTAAAGTTTGAACACCTTTGTTTTTAAATGCAGTACCAACAGTCATTGGAACGATATGCATAGCGATTGTAGCAGCTTTGATAGCAGCTTTAATCTCATCTTCAGAGATCTCTTCACCCTCTAAGAATTTTTCCATTAATGCTTCGTTACCATCAACTGAAGAGATCTCTTCGATCATCTTTTCACGGTACTCTTCAGCTTTCTCTTGGTACTCATCACGGATATCTTGTGTATGATAAGCAGAACCCATAGCAGCATCAGCATCCCAAACAATCTCTTTCATTTTTACAAGGTCTATTACACCTTCGAACTTATCTTCTGCACCGATTGGTAATTGGATAGGTACTGGATTACCTTTTAAACGATCACGAATTTGACGCTCAACTTCATAAAAATCTGCACCAGTTCTGTCATATTTGTTTACAAAAACGATTGATGGTACACCATAACGGTTTCTTTGTCTCCAAACAGTTTCTGATTGAGGTTGAACACCACCAACTGCACAGAAAACTGAAACAGCACCATCAAGTACACGCATTGAACGCTCAACTTCGATAGTAAAGTCAACGTGACCCGGAGTGTCGATAATGTTGATTTGTTTACCTAACCATTCACAAGTAGTAGCAGCAGAAGTAATTGTAATACCACGCTCTTGCTCTTGCTCCATCCAGTCCATAGTAGCAGCACCATCATGAACCTCACCG
>JAFGVR010000183.1 GCA_016937915.1 Campylobacterales bacterium
GTGCGTGATAACGGTACTGCCTTATAGCTATAAATAAAAGTAATATTACAGGTAAAACAATTCCAACTTCACCAGATAGTGTTTTATTATTTGCAAGTTCCCCTAGCATAAATAAAAAACACCAAATAAGTAAAGTTGATAAAATAGCTAAAAATGCAAATAATGAAACATTTAAGAATCTAACACTAATAGGTACAAAAAAGAAAATAATCACAATGAGAGCTGGTGCAAAAAATGGATAGATAAATATCTTATATAAAGCTATTTTTATAGTCTGCGTTGGTAAATTTTGCTCACTTAAAAGTTTATAAGCATCTATGGCATCAAAAATTGTAAAATTGACCTTACCTTCATAAACTTGATCTATCATTATAGGCTTAAATTCATGCAAAATACGAAGATCATTTTTAGTTGTAACAGTAATTCCAGTAGATATAAAACTCATATCATCTGGTTTTGTAATTACATCACCCTCTTTTATATACCAATAATCATTTTTATATACTGCAAGTTTTGCGACTAAAACCTCTTTTAGAAGTCCATCTTGTATCTCAAAAACTCTTATCCCCTCAGCTCTTTTTTGGATTGGTGAAAGCTTTGAAAAATAAACAAACTGTTTTTTGTATGTAAAAAACAGATCCCTTGTAGGACTTAGGTACTCTGCATTATCACGAATATTTTTTGAAAACTCTTCTGAACGGGAAAATGCAGAAATGGAATGCATAGAAATATAAATAAAAATAATAAAACTAGAGACAGCTATAAATGGTTTAAGTATATCAACTCTTGAATATCCAAGGGAATAAAACGACACTAAAGCGTTTGTGCGAATCAAAAAAAGTTTTGTTGAAACCATCGCAAATACAAGTGATATTGGTAATAACATATCTATGGAGAAAAACGATTTATAAACCATATATATCAAAAGTAAGTTAGCAGATGAGTTTAAATCATCTGCATTTTCCATATAATCAAGCCCCAGTAAAAAAAGGGTCAAAGCGGTTAAAATAATAATAAAATATTTTAAAAAGTGTAAAGAGATATATCTATATGCTAGCATCTAAAGAAACCTATTTATGAAAGTTTTTTGATACTATAGCGAGATTTCACTTCATCTAATTGGTTTTCAAGCAGATACTCAACTGCATCGCATGTTTTACCTATCCACTCTTTTAAAATTTTCTCTTCATCAGAACTAAAATCACTTAAAACATAAGAGGCAACTTCACCCTTATTTGCAGGTTTACCTATCCCCATCCTAACTCTTACATACTCTGGTGATATCTTCTCATCGGTTGAGCGAAGTCCGTTGTGGCCACCATGACCACCACCTTTTTTAAACTTTAAAGTACCAAAAGGGAGATCTAAATCATCATGTATTACAACAACTTCATCTATTTTGTAAAAATTTTTTACTTTAACTATAGAGTTACCAGATAGATTCATAAAAGTTAGTGGTTTTAATAAATAATGATTTTTAAATTTGAAAAGTTCACCTTCAAAAGATGAGGAGGAGAGTTTTGTGGCGTTTTCTCTTTTGACAAGCTCGTCAATAACCATAAAGCCTATGTTATGACGAGTCTTCTCATATTTCGGGCCAGGGTTACCTAGTCCGACTATAAGCATGATTATTTAGCTTTGATAACACTTACTACAGCTACACGGTCTGCATCTGTAAAAGTTACATTTTCAATTTTAGCTATATCACGAACCATGATTGCATCACCAACATCAAGGTGAGATACTTCAACTTTGATATCATTTGGGATATTCTCGATAGCAGCTTTTACTCTTAAACGAGATTTTACAAGGTTTAACATACCTTTATTTTTGTAACCTACTGGAGTTCCAACTGGAGTTACAGGGATCATGTAGTGTGTAACTACACCTGTTTGTGCTACCATTAAATCAACATGTAAAAGATTACCAGCAACTGGGTGTGACTCATAAGCTTGAGCTACAACACTCATCTCTTTACCATCAACTGAAATTGGGAATGCTATGTTCTCTTTATTACGAACTGCACGGATGTAATCATTTGCTTTAAAAGCAGCAGAGATATTCTCTAAACCTTTACCATAAATATTCGCAATTAGATAACCATCACGGCGAAGCGCTTTTGTGCTTTTTTTGCCAGTACTCTCTCTAACTATACCTTGTAACATACTTGTTCCTTAAAAAAAATGTTTGCGATTTTATCCAAAATAAACTTTATAATAAATAAAAACTATGCAAAAAGTGAATTCACACTCTCGTTGTGATAGACTCTGCGGATAACTTCAGCAAAAAGTGGAGCTACCGATAAAACTTTTATATTTGGATGCTCTTTTGTTACTAAAGTATTTGTGATGATAAGTTCATCTAGCTCACCTTTATCTAGGTTCTCATAAGCTTTACCACTTAAAACTCCATGGGTAGCACATGCCATAACTGAAGTAGCACCTTTGTTTTTAAGTGCAGTTGCAGCTTTTACCATAGTCCCAGCAGTATCAACCATATCATCTATCATGATAACATCGTAACCCTCAACATTACCGATAATATTCATAACTTCACTCTCATTTGCTTTTTCACGGCGTTTATCAACGATGACCATATCAAGACCTAAACGGTTTGCAAAATATCTAGCACGTGCAACTCCACCGATATCTGGAGATGCTATGATAGGGTTTTTAAGGTTTTTGCTTTTGATGTAGTTTTCAAAAGTGATAGAGCCATAAAGGTTATCAACTGGGATGTCAAAGAAACCTTGAATCTGACCAGCATGAAGATCTATTGTGATAACTCTGTCTATCCCTGCACGCTCAAACATATCTGCTACAAGTCTAGCTGTGATAGGTACACGAGGTGCAGCTTTTCTATCTTGTCTAGCGTATCCGTAGTATGGAACTACTGCTGTAATGCTTGAAGCTGATGAGCGGCGAAGAGCGTCTGTCATGATAAGAAGTTCCATCAAGTTATCATTTGATGGAGCACCAGTGCTTTGGATGATAAAAACATCACGACCACGAACACTCTCAGCTATCTGAACAGATATCTCACCATCACTAAACTTTTTAATGTCAGCATTAGCCAAAGGTACATCAAGAACCTGACAAACCTCTTTAGCAAACTCTATACTAGAACTACCAGCAAAAATCTTATAACCACGCATATAAGCCCTTTTGGAAAAAATTGCGTAATTATATAAAAATAGTGCTGAGTTGTTTGTTAAAAACTATGTACCACTTTTACCCAAACAAAGCTTTTTAACCCTTTTGAACCATATTCACTTTTTGCATCTCCACTATTTATGTTGTAAGAAATATCAAGCTCAACATCATTTATGAAGCTGTAGGAAAAGCCTATTTTGTTCTGCATAGAGGCGTCTTGCAGGTTTGAGATGTTTTTGTAGTAGATGGTAGAGTAGAGTATATCAAAAGGCTCTTTTTGTGTAAAAAGGTTCAAAAGATAATCTTTTCCTAAAAATGGTAAAGTTTGTTTTGAGTTGTAAAGATATTCGCTTATGATGGTTAGCTCTGAGTCTGTTAGGTATCTGATGCCAAAAAGATAATTAAAATCACCACTTGTAGTTTTGGCGTACTCGCCGTGAATCTCGAAGTTTGTTTGTAGATTTTTTGAAAAATCTATCCCCATTTTTTCATAACCATTATCGCTGTAGTTGTAGATTATGTCTATATCTGTATCGTATAAAAGGAGGTATAGTTTTAAAGCTATGTTGTTAGCATCTTTATTTAGAAATTCATCGTTAAGGGAATGGTTTGATGGTAGATATACTGCATCAAAACTTATGTTTTTTAGGTTAGTGTTTAAACTTTTATTGTAGTTGTATTTTGTCATCACAAACCCCTCTCTTGAGAGTGTCGGGTCTGATGGGTCTTTTGCTCTGTCAAAAAAAGCTATAGGGTTAAAGAAGTAACCCTTTCCCCATTTTAGAGACTCTTTTCCAACTGATAATGTATGGTTTTGGTTTAGTTTGGCATCTACAAAAAGTTCATCTATAGAAAATTTTTCATCTGAAGTTTTATCTTTTATATACTCATAATCAAAGCTTAAAGAGGAGTTTAGTTTTAAAAACTCATAGTTATATGAAACATCAAGTAGAGTTTCTAGGTGAAGATATTTTTCATTTTTATTCTCTGTTTTTATATATCCGTTGTAACTGTATGGTTTTTGCTCAATTGCATCCATATCAAAATCGTAATCATCACAAAAAAGGGTTGCTATGAGCATAGCAGATACTAGAAAAATATGTTTCAAATCTATCTTCTTAAATCATCTGCTTTATCAAGGTTTTCTAAAGTAAAAGCTTCATCGCTAAACTCTTTTTTTACTATTTTTCCATAAACCATGATAGATTTGTACCCTTTGTAGAGGTCTGATGAGGTTTCCACTACAGATGGACGGATTATCCCATCACCAAAATCTTTTAGTTTTTTATAAAAAAGTGTTTTTATAAGCATCTGCGTTGAGGTGTAGCACTCTATCTGAATAGGAGTTGAAGTTTTTTTATCAACTTGCATCATCAGTTTATCATAAGATACTGTGTCATTTTTTGCTTTTAACTCAAGCTCTAAAAACTCCCCCTTATCTTCACTCTTTACCAAATCATACTCAGTTGCAAAATCTAGTCTCATAATGTCTGAGTTGTTAAAAACACCGCCTACAACAGACTGCATAGATGTGATGCGAAGAGCTCTTCCAACATTTGGTATGTAGAGCCACATATTTTCCCCAACCCTTAGAGTAGCTCTCCCTTTCTCACTATCTGGTTCTAAAAAAAGAGATACCATTTTGTCTTTGTCTTTTTTTGCTTGAAAAAGTAAAAACTCTTTTTTAGTTCCATCAGGTTCAATGTTTATCAGTTTTTTATACATTTGTGCTGAGATGGGAGTTAGTTTTCTATCTATCTCTTCAAGTATATCTGCACTTAAAAAACTACTTAAAAGTGCTAGTAGTATAAATCTTTTCATAACCTCTCCTAGTTTTGTCTTAGTGCATCTACAGGGTTTAGCTTAGATGCCTTTCTAGCTGGTGATATAGATGCAATGAGAGAGATGATGATAACTATAACAGCGACACTTAGCATCTCTTGTAGGCTAAGTGTTGGGTTTAAAACCAAGCTATCTTGTCTTCCAAATGCAAATGAGATGCCAACTACATTTATGATTTTTACAATTATGGCAGATAACACACTCCCAACAAATGCACCAAACACACCAAGCATAAGCCCTTCAGTTAAAAACATCTTTGTGATGGTTGATGGAGTGGTCCCCATAGCAGCGATAGTACCTATCTCTTTTACCCTCTCATAAACACTCATAACCATCACATTTAGTATAGAGATGAGAACTATAGATATAAGGATGATTTTTATAGATATATCCATGATATCTAGCATCTTAACTATGTTATAAAATGGGCTTAGTTTCTCCCAAGAGTGGATCTCAAAAGCAGGTTTTTCTTTTTGGTTTCTAAACTCCTCCAATGGCTTTAACGACTTCATCGCATCTTTGAGTTTTGAGACATCTTTTAGTCTTATAACTATCTCACTAACCTCTACATTTTTTAGACGAAGGAGTTTTTTAACATCATCTATATGGATATAACCATCACGACCACCTGGTCCAGATATAGGCTCAATAGTTCCTGCAACTTTAAAGTTCATCCCATTTACTGAACCTTTTTGGTTTGTAGCTACCAAGACAACAGTATCATCTTTTTTAACCTCCATCCCTTTAGCGATGAGTTCAGGCACCAATATAGAACCCTCTGTTAATTCACTTGCTTTTACGCCAGTTATCCTTAATGAGAAAAGGGGTAGAGTGGTTGATTCTTTTTGTGGGTCTATCCCGTTTAGTCTTATACCAGTAGATGATACATAGTTTGAAAACATAGAGCTTAGTTTTAGGCGATATGTATAACTCTCTATATATGGGTTTGAGTCTAGCATCTCAGTTATCTTTTCTAGTTGCTTTTGGTTTAGATTTTTATCTAGTGGAAGGTTGTCAACTGATGCCATATACCCTTTTTTATGTATCTGTATATGACCTAGCATCGAGTCTGTTACTTGGGAAATCATATATGACTTAAAACTGCCTGATAGTGCTGAGTAGATAAGTACAAACATAACACCTATGGTTATAAGTATAGATGTAAGTAAAGTTCTTCTTGAGTTTCTCAGCAAGTTTCTAAAAGAGATTTTTATGATATTTTTCATAACTCTATCCTTTTGTCATCCACTACTACACCATCAACTAAAGTGATTATCCTATCTACTGCACTTACTATCTTTTCATCATGTGTCGCAAATATAAATGTGGTTTTGAACTCTTTTTGGATTTTTCTCATAAGCTCGATTATCTGATTTGATGTTTTGGTATCAAGGTTTGCTGTTGGCTCATCTGCAAAAACGATTTTTGGCTCAGTTACCAATGCTCTGGCAATCGCCACTCTTTGGCGTTGTCCACCTGATAGCTGATCTGGAAACTTATCTTTTTGCTCCAACATATTTACCTCTTTTAAAAGATGCATTATCTTCTCATCTCTTATCTCTTTTGGTAAATTTTGTATCATGATAAGCGGGTATTCTATGTTTTCATAAACACTCAAAACTGGGATAAGGTTAAAGCTTTGAAATATAAAACCAATATTTTTACCCCTAAAGTTTGCTAACTCTGTTGTAGATAGTTTTGTAACATCAACACCATCTACAACTATCTCACCGCTGTTTGGTTTATCTAGGCATCCAAGTAGATTTAAAACAGTACTTTTACCACTCCCACTTGGTCCAACTATAGCCACGAATTCACCGTGACCTATTTCAAGATTTAGATCTTTTATAATCTCTAAATCAATTTCACCCATTTTATAGATTTTATTTGTATGTTTTGTTTGTATCATAATTATATTTTAAAAAAACTCTATACCATCATTTTGTGATGTTTCACCTTCTCTAAATAAATCTTCA
>JAFGVR010000184.1 GCA_016937915.1 Campylobacterales bacterium
AACATAATTTTACAGAATATTAAAAAAAGTATAAACTGGTACTTTTTAAATACCTACTTAAGTTACCAGTAGTGTGATAATGATCTGGAAAATTTCTTTTAGTGGTGTTGAAATTGTGGAGGATCATAATATCTTAAAATTAATAAAAAAAAGTTATACTTTCGCTACTATGAGTTCTGCAAGAACTCTATTAAATAAAAGAGTACTTTTAAGATATCGGTAACGATATCTTAAACCCCACCCCTTTTTTGTCTAATCCATTTATAACCTCTATACTCCCCTTATGTAACTCAACAAAACATTTTGCATTATAAAGTCCAAGACCTGTCCCTTTAAAAACTTTTTGATTATCATGAGTATCATACTTCTGAAAAATAGTATCTTTTTTACTATCTTCTATACCGATACCATTATCTTTTATCTCTATGATAACATTGTCATCTTTTACAAATGCACCTAGATATATCTTTCCACCTTCTTGGGTAAACTTTATAGCATTTGAGATTATATTATTGATAACATGATATTTTATCTTTTCTATATCCCAATAAACTGTTGGTAGATTATCATCTATATAGATATAAAAATAGTGGTTTTTAACCCTCATCTGATACCTAAATGTATTCTCAATCTCATTAAAATATTTTTTTAAGTTCTTTACTTCAGCTATCTCACAATGCTCCCTTCCAGCTTCATATTTTGCCATCACAAGTATATCTTCTGCCAACTTTAGTGCATTTTTAGTAGCAAGTTTAGCTATCTTGATGCACTCTACTCTATCCTCTTCATCCAAATTCTCATCATCTAAAAGTTCTAAAGCACCCATAGTTGCACTAAGAGGTGATTTTAAATCATGTGTTACCATCGACAATATGTCATTATATTCTACATCTATTTTCATGTTGAGAGTTTACATAACCATTATTACTTATTGATTACAGAAGTAACCATTAGGTAATCATAAAAAATTATAATTGTTAAAACTATATCTATAAGGGTAGAGATGTTAGATAAAAAATATAAAGATATTTTAGAAAAAATAGAGTTTGCATATCAACCTATAGTCAACATAAAAACTGGTAAAACTTATGGTGTGGAGGTTTTGCTTCGTAACTATAAAGAAGCTGGTGATTTTTACTCTATCCAAAACTTTTTTGATGAAGCATTTGGTGATGGTTTACTCTATCAAGTAGATTTAGAACTGAGGAACAAAGCATTAAAAGAGTTTAAAAATATAGATATACAAAATCTAAGGATGTTTTATAACATAGACTATCGAATCATAAATATGCCTGATTTTACACTTGGAAATACTAATGAAATATTTTCATCTCTAAATCTTGATAAAACTCTGATATATTTTGAGATAAGCGAAAAATCAACCATAAAAGAGCCAAACGCACTTAGAAACCTTTGTACAAGATATAAACAAGAGGGGTTTAACGTGGTGATAGACAACTTCGCAACTGGCATCTCAGGGTTTCAACTCCTCTACTATCCAAACTGTGATTTTATAAAACTTGATAGGATGTTCATTCAAAACATAGCAAAAGATAAAAAGAAAAAACTTTTTTTCTCATCTATCATAAATATGGCTCATAGTATGAATATCAAAGTGATAGCATCT
The DNA here is from genome assembly GCA_016937915.1 of Campylobacterales bacterium. GTDB lineage: Bacteria > Campylobacterota > Campylobacteria > Campylobacterales > Sulfurimonadaceae > Sulfurimonas. The sequence continues at coordinate 1,628 of JAFGVR010000184.1, forward strand.
TGTATCGAATCCATAGATGAATACTATGTTTGTAAAGATTTGGGAGCTGATTTTATACAAGGTTATTTTATAGAAAAACCATCTAAAAAATATACAAAGATAAAAAGTATCTATACCAAAATCAAAGAGTTGTATAAAAATGACAAAAGAAATGATAGTTCAAATACCATCTCAAAAGAGAATATCTTAAAAATAAAATCACTAAATATAAACTCATCACTTGAAGAGCTTTTTAAATATTTTAGAATAAATACTGAAAACAGTTTTGCTCCTATAGTTGATAACTTTAACAATCTAATAGGTGCTATATATGAAAAAGATATAAAAAAGATGTCATACTCCCAGTATGGTCTAAGTCTAGCTAAAAATATAGGGATAGAATCTGATATAGAACTACACACAAGAAGTGTTATAAGTGCTGAGATAACATGGAGCGTAGATAAGATTTTAGATATCTATAACTTATCTCAGTACGATAAAAAAGGTATTTTTATAACCAAAAACAATGAATACTACGGCTTTGTTGATCTAAACACACTTCTAGAACTATCATATCAAAGAAATATCCAAATAGCTATAGATAAAAATCCACTTACAAAACTCTATGGAAACTCGCAAATAGAAAAATATATAACTAAAGCGTTTGAAGAGAGTGTTGAAAAAACTCACTATATAGTCTATTTTGATTTTAATGACTTCAAACCTTTTAATGATAGTTATGGGTTTAGACAAGGTGATAGAGCAATAATGATGTTTGCTGATATCTTAAAAAAATATTTTACAAAAGATGATACTTTTATAGGTCATATAGGTGGGGATGATTTTTTTGTAGGGATGAGTGGGATGAGTTGTGAATATGTTTACAAACAGATCTTAAACATACAAGATCAATTCTCCTTTGAAGCATCATCTCTATATAACAAAACTGATAGACAAAACAGATATATAGTAACAAATGATAGATTTAACAATGAAAGAAAATTTCCACTTCTAGGGGTTGCATCAGCGATAGTAGCGATAAATACAGATGTTACAAAAAAAGATTTTGATGAGATTTTATATAGTGTAAAAAAATCCTCTAAAGCTTCTAAAACACCAGTGATGATATCTATGCTAAATAATAAATGGAATATGAAGAATTAATCTTCACATTCACCTGTTAGTGGATTTACATTTGTACATATTGTGCTGTCTTTTGTAGTATTATCCTCTGCAATATTAACTTCTCCGATATTTATCATACAATCTGAAGAAGCTTTTACCCAAAAACCTTCCCCTTGATTAAACTGACTTGCCACAGTATAATTCTCAGCACCGCTTATATCAACACCATTTGATACATATAGTTTCCACTCATTATTGTTATATTTCCAAACATAATCAACACAATTGTTATCAAAATTACTTGTATTTATATCATTAACAGCTCCTAAAAGTTGCCAACCACTATTTACATGCACCTCCATCGCTGATAATGAACCAGCAATCACCAAAGAACCCAATATAGATTTTACACTCTTATTCATTTTTATCTCCCTCATATAAAACTTTAAAGATTTACTACACTAGTAAATGTCTAAAGTTTTATTGTAAGTAGGAATTCCTACTTACAATTTTAGTTATTTTGAGAATTAAAAAATGTCTCTAAAGTATCAGCCGAAGGGCCAGTGAAGTTAGTATTAGCACCATCTAAATTTACATTAGTAAATGAGATATTCGCTGAATCAACAGTACCTGAAGAGTGGATAGCTCCATAACTAGGGTTTGTAGCATTATCTGTTACTTTACTGTTATTGAAGTGACCACCGATGCCATCACCTTTAAAGTAAATACCACCCTCTTTAACTTGGTTAGCACCAACTGTTAAATCAAGGTTTTCAAATGTAGCTGCAGTAGTTCCTGACATCTCAATACCTGCATTACCGCCATCTGTTACTATTTTTAGGTTTGTTACAGTTCCTGCATAACCATCATCAATATCGAAGTAATCATCTGTACACTCTGTTAGGTCGATATTAGTTAAGTTAACTGTACCACCCCATAACTCTATACAGTCATCATCTGATTTATTTACCATAATATTCTCAACTGTAGTTCCTGAACCAACACCTACAAATGAAAGACCGTTAATCTCTTTATCTGTCTCCATTGTGATACCTGAGTTTAGTAATCTAATATTACGAAGTACTCCTGAGTTATCAGCCATATCACTAGTACCTGGTACAAATGCTTCATTAGCCTCATATGCTCCAACTTGGCTGTTTGCAGCGTTACCTATAAGTACTACACCACCCCATTGTCCAACTGCAGGAGCTTCACCATCAATCGCTTTTTCAGATGTAAATGTAATTGGATTTACTACTGTACCATCAGCCATGATTTTAGAACCTTTATCAATTATAAGGTAACTTGTATTTGAACCTGTTCCGTATCTACCAGCTACTGTAGTTCCTGGTTCTATTGTTAATGTAGCTCCACTCTTAACTGCTACTAATCCATCTAATACCCATACTTTATCTTTTGTCCATGTAGTATCTGTTGTGATATCACCTGTTACTACCTCTTTTGTTTTTACAGCATCGTATGCACTCTCTAATACAGTTGCTGATGGACCTGTAAATGTTTGGTTAGCACCAGCTAGAGTTACATTGTCAAATGATATATTATCTGCATCAACTGTACCTGATGAATGGATAATACCGTAAGTTGGATTTGTAGCATTCATTGTAACTATACTATCTCTAAAGTGACCACCGATTCCATCACCTTTAAAGTAGATACCACCCTCTTTAACCTGCGACGCACCAACTGTAAGGTCTAGGTTTTCAAATGTAGCTGCAGTAGTTCCTGACATCTCGATACCTGCATTACCGCCATCTGTCACTATTTTTAGGTTTTTAACTAAACCTGAGAATCCATCATCTATATCGAAGTAATCATCTGTACACTCTGTTAGGTCTAGATTACTAAGATTTACTGTACCACCCCATAGCTCTATACAGTCATCATCTGACTTATTAACTTTTACGCCATCTACTATAGTCCCTGAACCAACACCTACAAATGAAAGACCGTTAATCTCTTTGTCTGTCTCCATTGTGATACCTGAGTTTAAAACCTCTATGTTTCTAAGTATCCCTGAGTTATCAGCCATATCACTTGTACCTGGTACAAATGCCTCATTTGCCTCATAAGCTCCAACTTGGCTATTTCCTGCATTACCGATAAGTACTAAACCACCCCATTGTCCAACTGCAGGAGCTTCACCATCAATCGCTTTTTCTGAAGTAAATACGATAGCCTCTTTATCTTTTGCATCTGCTATTATTTTAGAACCTTTATCTATCACAAGGTAACTTGTATTTGATCCTGTCCCGTATCTACCAGCTACTTTTGTCCCTGGCTCTATTGTTAATGTAGCTCCATTTTTTACTGCTACTAATCCATCTAATACCCATACTTTATCAGCTGTCCATGTTGTATCTACTGTGATATCTCCGCTTACTACAGATTTATCTACAGGATCAGTAAATAAAACTTTTGAACCATTTACATCAAAACTAAATTTTGAGTAATCTTCAGAAGTTATACTTTGAGTATTGTCTATCGTATTACCGTTTTTTACAACTTTGAAACTTGAAGACTGCCCTGCTAAACCTTCATAAACTTTGTTACCAGGTTTATAATAAAGCATAAATGAATACCCTGCATCGATATGTTCTTTTTGTGTATAAAAAAAGTTTACATCATAACATTTACTTGCCATTGTAGAAGCACCATCACTACCGCTAGCTCCACTATCTAAACCTGAAAAACAGATCTCTCCATTGTCGTAACTAGGAAAAGATGTAAATTGACCGTCTATCTGTTTGAGATTTGTTATCTCTCCCGCTTTATGTGTATACATCTTGTTTACAGATGGCATAACTAAAACATATTGAGTAGCATCTGAGCTGTCATACGCTACATAATAACTTGTGTTTGTATATTCCTTAGCCATCAGTGATGAACTAAGAGCTGCACCTGAGAGCAATAATGTCGCTATCATACTTTTTTTAATCTTCATTTTATCTCCTGTTTAAATTTAATCTTCGCATTGCCCATTTATAGGGTTAACATTTACACAATCTTGACCAGCATTATTCACTGACGACTTCTCATCCTCCATGGTACATCCTGTAAAAACAGTAAATACCAAAGAACTAATCAACAACATTTTTATCAGTTTCATCATTCCTCTTTTTTTATTTAATCCTCACACTCTCCAGTGATAGGATTTACATTTGAACATGTGTCTTCATGTGTAGTTGTTGTGGTTGAAGCTGTTATAGTTACACTATCAGCTGTAGAATCAACGATGCCATCATTTACTATAAGTGTTATCGTATATGTACCATCAACA
>JAFGVR010000022.1 GCA_016937915.1 Campylobacterales bacterium
GTCTATAACGCCATAGCTAGAAAGTACGGAGCAATAGATGCAGTGCATATAGAGTTTACAAGAGATATAAAAAAATCGCATGATGATAGAAAAAAGATAGAAAAAGCTCAAGGGGAGTTTAGAGTAGCAAAAGAGGAAGCAATGTCTGATGCTATGGAGGTTTTAGGGTATGAACCAAGTGCAAAAGAGCTTTTAAAATTTAGACTATGGAGAGAGCAAAATGGATTTTGCATCTATAGTGGTGAGGAGATAAGACCGCATAAGCTTCGAGACCCACAAGCTACACAGATAGACCACATCTTACCATATAGTCGCTCTTTAGATGATAGCTTAAATAACAAAGTACTTTGTTTGATAAAAGAGAACCAAGAAAAAGGGAATAAAACACCTTTTGAATATATGGGAGAAGATAGGTTTTATGAGTTTAAACAAAGGCTAGAGAGTTACAAAAACATAAAACAAGCCAAAAAACAAAGGCTTTTAAAAACTAACTTTGATGCTAGTAGTGAGGAGTCTTTTAGAGATAGAAATAAAAATGACACCTCTTATATAGCAAGGTTTATAAAAAACTATATAGAGTCTCACATAGCATTTAGAGAGTCTAAACAAAAGCGACATATATTTACGATGAATGGGATGCTAACCTCACAGCTTCGTTACAAATGGGGAGTGGGTGATAAAAATAGAGATAACCACCTGCACCATGCAGAGGATGCCATCATACTAGCTTTTTCAACTGCTGGTATGGTGAAAAAACTCTCAGATGTTTCATCTAAAAGGGAGGGGTGGATATATAAAACAAAAGAGGAAAAATCTAAAAATCTTAAGTTTGAGCCACCTTTGGAGGATTTTGGGCAGAGGGTAAGAGAGAGTGTAAGTGAGATATTTGTATCTCAAATGCCTCGTAGAAAAGTGGGTGGAGCTGGGCATAAGGAAACTATATATTCAAAAAAAATTAAGAGTAGAGGTGTTATAGAGGTCAATAATGGTGTTGCAGAAAATGGTGAAGTTAAACGAATAGATATTTTCGAGAAAGATGGAAAATATCATTTTATATATTTATATCCTATAGATTTTTTAAACGAACAATTAAAAAATGTAACTATTAAAAATAAAATTATAGATGATAGTTATGAGTTTAAATTTTCAATATTTAAAAATGACTTAATAGAGATGCAGTTAAAAGATAAAATAGTTTTTGGATATTTACATTTTGCTGAGGGAGATGGTAGGTTTAATATACTTGAACATGAAAAGTCTATTTTAGATAAAAAAGAAAATCGTCATTCAACTGGCTCAATGAAATATATAAAAAAATACCAAGTAGATCCACTTGGAAACTATGTCGAGGTGAAACAAGAGAAGAGACAAGGGACTATAAAAGAGGGCAGAAAGCTTAGAAAAGCTAAAAAGGGGAGATAGTGAGTGCATGGAGAACTATACTAGTCACTAAGCCTTGTAGGCTTAGTCTAAAAAATCTACAACTAGTTTATGAACCAAAAGATGAGCCACCCATTAAAGTCCCACTAGAAGATATAACGGTGATAGTGCTTGAAACCAACCAAGCTACTATCACCATAGCACTACTTAGTATGTGTGCTGAAAAAAATATAGCTATATTTAGTTGTGATGCTTACCACACCCCAAACGGACTTTTTACCCCTTTTCACCAACACTCAAGACTATCTCAGATAGCTCACATACAAAAAGAGATGAAACTACCACTAAAAAAGCGTATATGGCAAAAAATCATCACTCAAAAACTATCAAATCAAGCAGAACTTTTAAAACAGTTTGATAAAGATAGTTTTGGTTTGGATGTATTGGTTGCTGATGTTAAATCAGGCGATAGCCAAAACTTAGAAGCACTAGGGGCTAAGAGGTACTGGCATCTGCTTTTTGATGATTTTGTAAGAGACCAAAAAAAACAAGACCCCATAAATGTAGCACTAAACTATGGCTATAGCATCGTTCGTGGTGCGGTGGCTCGCTCCCTTGTAGCGTATGGTTTACTTCCCACTTTTGGTGTGTTTCACCACTCTGAACTAAACGCTTATAATCTAGCCGATGATATGGTAGAGCCTCTTCGCCCCATGGTGGATATGGTAGTAAAAAAACTACAGATAGATGATGAGCTAGATATATATATGGGTATAGATGTAAAATCTAAGCTTTTGAGTGTCCTTAGTTTGCAGATGCAGTTAAATGGTGAGAGTGTAAGTGTGATAAATGTGTGTGATGTTATGGCTCAAAGTTTTGTAAAAGCTATGCGACTAAATGATGCACAAAATTTACTGCTCCCATCGGTGGTGTAGGGATGGAGAAGTTTATGTGGATATTTGTATTTTTTGACCTACCTACAAATACAAAAAAAGATAGAAAAAAGTATCATGATTTTAGAGACTTTTTACTCAAAGATGGTTTTATCATGATGCAGTACTCAGTTTATGCTAGGATATGTAAGGGTGATGATAGTGTAGATACACACAAAAAAAGGGTAAAAGAGCATCTCCCACCAAAAGGAAATGTTCGGATGTTGTCTATAACAGACCTCCAATACTCAAAAA
>JAFGVR010000185.1 GCA_016937915.1 Campylobacterales bacterium
GAAAACCTGTCTCTTTGTTTATCAGTCTTTAACATCTGAGTTGCTATAGTACCCTTTGCTATTGGAGTTTTTAGCTCATGCATCAGATTTCTTAAAAAAAGTGTCCTTGATTCTAAGATAGTATTTATCTTCCCTTTTGTAGCTTCAAGCTCATTTGCTACAAGTGCTATCTCATCACACCCATTTACCTTAAAAGAGATACTAAGATCCCCATCACCATACTGTGCTATCTTTCTTCTTAAAATTATCAAAGGACTAAGTTTTTGTAAAATTACAAAAAAAGATATAAAGATTATGATAACTACTATCGCATAAAAGTATAAAATATTCCAAGGCATATATGGCTTTAACTCCTCATCTTGTATAAGGATAGAGCCATCTGGAGTTTGGATGTAAAAATAGATTTTTCTATGAAGTTCAAGCATACTAGCACGAAGTTCTATTACAACATCAGTTGTAAATATCCCCCTATCACCTAAAAGTATAGTTTTATCTATATTTTTAAACCCATCACTTTTTAAGATTTCACCATTATTTAAAATCATATCTATCTTATATTTCTCTTTTTCGATTATGAGGTTATATACAGCTAGATTTGCTTCAAGCATAACTTGGGAACTTTGTTTTTGTTGATGGTCACGATAGATTTGGGTTATAACAGATTGTTTGGCAAATATCTTATCTATGTGTTGTTGTTTATTTAGATTGTATAGTTCAAAGAAAACATAAGATACACTAATTAGTGTAACAGCAAGGGCAAACAGTACGGTTATAAGAACCGCATGTTGTTGTAGCTTTCGCATCTAAACTATTTTAAAAGTTTGTAGCCAACGCCACGAACTGACTCTATGAGAGATTTATCACCTAGTTTGCTTCTGATGCGACCCACCATTACATCTATGCTTTTATTTGATGAGTCTTCATTTATAGCATTTACATTGTGTATCAAATCCTCTCTTGACACCACAAGTCCTTGTTTTGCTATCATATATGAGAGTATCCCAAACTCTGCATTAGTTAGGTCTATGTTTCTACCTTTATATGTGATGCTCATAGTTGATTTATCACATTTAAAATCACTTTTAGAGTCCTCTTTTGCTTCAGCTTTTGCAGCGTATCTTCTAAGAACTGAGTGGATTCTAGCCTCAAGCTCTCTTGGGTCATAAGGTTTTGGGAGATAATCATCTGCACCAAGCTCTAATGCTTTTATCTTATCTGTCACATCACTTCTAGCACTTGAAATTATTATAGGGATATCTTGACGCTCACGGATAGACTCACAAACCTCCAAACCATCCATACCTGGTAATGTCAAATCAAGTATAACCAAATCAAAAGGCTCAAGCTTTAAGATGCTAACTGCCTTAAAAGGGTCATCTTCAGTGATAACCTCAAACTCAAATTGTTCAAGATACTCCGTAAGTATCTCTGCTAGTTCTAAATCATCTTCAATCATTAATATTTTTTTCATAGTAACAATTCTAACCTAGTTTGACTAATAGTTTTGTTTACTTTTAAGATAGATATCAATGGTTTTAATTATAATTTGTAGAGTTTATTACTAAGAGGTCATTATGTATTTTAAAGTATCGATTTTAATCACCCTTTTGTTTTTTAGTGGATGCACTAAAACTGCAAATAAAAATCTTCACGAAGATAAAAGCCACCACATAAATGGCATCATGCTCCATCTCTACAGTGAAGTGAACAACCCATACAAAAGTGAGCTAGATCTAGATGATGATAAGATCCGCTATGCCTATAGCATCTCGCAAGCTATAAAAGAGTTTGCAAAAGAGTCTAAAAACTTCTCACAAAAAGAGCTTGGCATCTATGTTTCTAAAAACAAAGAGCTGTTTGAGAAAAATCTAAACAGACTCAAAAACAAAGCTATAGAGATAGAGGATATAGCAAACAGATATGAAGTGGAAAAGCTAGATAAAAAGCTGTATGAGCTTAAAAACATCTGCTACGGATGCCACAGTGATTTAGGGGTGAGAAATGAAAAAGTATTTTAGTTTAATTTTTTTACTTTTTTGTATAAATATAAACGCATCTGATGAAGCGGAGATAAAAGAGCTAAAAGAGCAGGTAAAAAAGATACTCTCTCGCCTAGAGTATCTAGAAAACAGAGTTGCCAAAAAAGAGATAAAGATAGATGATTCAAAAAAAGTTGTAGCTATAGAGGAGCCAAAACAAAACTTAGAGCTAACTACAAAAGAGACTGTTTTGAGTGTAGGTGGTAAGATAGAGCTTGACTTTAACTACGCATCTTTGGCATCACCACTTAATGCAAAAAGTATAGCAGTTGCAGATGCACAAAACTCACCTCATCAAACTTTTAACGCTGCAAACTCCAGAATCTGGGTGAAGACTAGAACACCATCAAGTTATGGTCTCATAAGGACACTCGTTGAGAGTGATTTTTCAGGAGTTCAAGGAACTGAAACAAATACAAACTCAAGTGGTTTAAGACTTAGACACGCTTACATAAATGTTGGAGAGTGGAGCGTTGGGCAAACAAACTCTATCTTTAACACATCCACCCCACTAGAGCTTTTATACACACCTCTAAATGATGTTTTTGTGCGTCAGCCACTCATAAAATATTCATCTAAAAATGATCTTTTTGATTATGATATATCACTTGAACAACCAGAAACAACCCTTTTAACTCAAGATGCGAAGATAATAACACCAAAAGATGACATAATTCCAGATATATTGGCTAGAGCTAGGTATTATCCCTCTTGGGGTGAAGTTGCTATGGCGATAATGGGAAGATATATAAATCAAGATAGTTATGGTGATTTTACAAATAAAAGTTCAGCTTTTGGATGGGGTGTAAATCTATCTGCAAAGATAAAAGTTGGCTACTATGACGATATCAGATTTCATACAACTTATGGTGTGGGGCTTGGTAGATATGTAGCTTACAACGCTTATCCTGCTGGGTATGTTGATGCTTCTGGAGAGATAGATTTACAACCAACTTACGCTTACAGTTTGGGTTATCGCCACTGGTGGAGTAAAGAGCTTCGCTCAACCATGGCACTAACTTACGCTGGAACAAAAAATGATGAAGAATTTTTGCAAAGTATAATAGATAAAACAAACATAAACAGATCAGTATATGCATCACACATCAACCTCCTTTGGACACCTGTTTTAAACTCACTCATAGGGGTTGAGTATGTAAAAGCAAAAAGGGTTGTTGAGAGTGGTGATGAGGGTGATATGGATAGTGCTATGCTCAGGTTTAGATACGATTTTTAGAGGATAGAATGTACAAAAAAATAAATATAATAGTTGATGCTTTAAAAAATACAAATGAATTTAGTAACATATATGAGCATCTAAAAGCTCACTAC
>JAFGVR010000186.1 GCA_016937915.1 Campylobacterales bacterium
CCTTTAGATGAATCTAGTAAAGTACCAAAACTTTTTTCTTTAACAAATCCAAAATCTTTGTTTTCAAGAGCTGCTTTGAGAGCTGGATTAAAATCTCATCTGATAAAAAGATCTCTTTTAGATATATCTAAACTTCAATTACCTCTTATATTGATTTTAAAAAATAATTATTGTTGTATATTGGATGATATAGATGAGAATCGCAATAGAGCAAAGATTTTATATCCTGATGATGAAGATGGATTAGCAGAGTGGGTTGATTTAGATAAAGTAGAGGGTGACTATCTTGGTTTTGCTTTTATGCTTAAAAAGGTATATAAGTATGATGAGAAGAGTTCACGCTTTAAATATTTTCAACAAAAACATTGGTTTTGGGATACTATAAAACTTTCAAAAAGAACATTTTTAGACGCTATCTTGGCATCTTTTATGATTAATATTTTTGTTTTAGCAATGCCACTTTTTACAATGAATGTATATGATAGGGTTATCCCAAATAATGCTAAAGAGACACTTTTTGTATTTACTATAGGTATAGTGATTGTTTATTTTTTAGATTTTCTTCTTAAAAGTTTGAGAGCTTATTTTTTAGAATTATCTGCAAAAAAGAGTGATATTATCATCTCATCTCTTATCTTTGAAAAAATTTTAGATCTTAAGATGATGTCACATCTAAAATCTGTGGGCTCTTTTGTAAATAATATAAAAGATTTTGAGTTTTTAAGATCTTTTTTTTCATCACTAACATTAGTAACTATTATTGATTTTCCATTTTCTATAATATTTTTATATATGATCTATTATATAGGCGGCTCTTTAGTTTTTGTCCCAATTATAACTATATTTATAATTTTAATTTATGCAGTTATTATAAGAATTCCTTTGAAAAAAAGTATAGAGAGTATGCATGAAGTAAATGCAAAAAGAAATGGGATTTTAATTGAAACTTTACAAAATATTGAAACAATCAAAACTCAAAGACTAGCTTCTAAAAAGCAATGGATGTGGGAAGAGACAACGGGTGAAATATCAAAGAAAAATCTAAAATCTAAAATTCTAGCATCCTCTATACCAAATGTTACACATCTATTTATACAGTTAAATACGGTATTTGTGATTTTTTTTGGAGTTTATTTAATTGAGGATTCTTTACTTACTTTGGGTGGTTTGATAGCTGTAGTGATACTTACATCAAGAGCAGTAGCACCTATTGGGCAAGTTGCAACTCTTATTTTGAATTATACAGATGCTAAGGCTTCATATGATGTTATAGATGATATATTGTCAAATGATGCTGAGTCTTTAAATGAAAAAAATTTTATTAGAAGAGAAAAAATATTTGGACATATAGAGTTTAGAGATGTTACATTTACATATCCAAATGGTGATTTACCAGCACTAAAAAATGTAAGTTTTAAAATTGAGGCTGGAGAAAAAGTTGGGATAATAGGTCGTATAGGGAGTGGTAAATCTACTATATCTAAGTTGATTTTAAAATTATATGAACCAGATAGTGGAACGATACTCCTAGATGGTATAGATATATCTCAAATAGATCCTACAGATATTAGAAAAAATATAGGTTATTTATCTCAGGATGTATCGTTATTTAATGGTACTATAAGGGACAATATTATCTCTTCTAAAACGAATATGGATGATGAAGAGCTTATGCGTATAGCAAAAATAAGTGGTATAGATAGGTTTTTAAATATCCATCCAAGAGGTTATGATATGCTAATAGCAGATAGGGGATATGGTTTGTCTGGTGGTCAAAAACAGGGTATGGGGATAGCAAGAGCGTTGATGAACAGTTCTACTATGCTTTTGTTAGATGAACCAACAAATGGAATGGATAATACAAGTGAAAGGGAGCTTATAGATAATCTAAAAACTGAGATAGAGGATATGACATTTATGTTAGTAACACAAAAAATGTCTGTTCTGGAATTATGTGATAGAATAATTGTTATGCATAATGGTAATCTTATGATGGATGGTTTTAAAGATGAAGTTATTAAAAAATTGGGTTAGTGTTTATGGCTAAAAAAACAAAAAAACCCCTTTCAGTAGATGAATTAGAATTTGTAGATGCACTAAATAGTGCTGTTTTACAGGTTACACCTAGAAAATTTAGGGTAACTTTATTTATATCTATTTTAATCCCTATAATTTTTATAGTATGGGCTAATTATGCTTTAATAGATGAGATAGTTAGAGGTAATGGCGAAATTATCCCAAGTGGAGAAAATCAGATGATACAAAATCTTGAGGGTGGTATAGTAGAAGAGATATTTATAAATGAGGGTGATAATGTAAAAAAAGGGGAAGTGCTTTTAAAAATAAATAATGAAAAATCAAAATCTTCTTATAGCTCAAATAGTATAAAAGTAGATGCGATAAAAGCTAAAATAGTTAGATTAAAAGCAGAAGCCTTTTTAGAAGAGTTTTTAGCACCATTAGATCTTTTAGAAAAGATACCAGAATTTATTGAGAATGAGAGAAGTTTATATCTTGTCAATCAAAAACAATTAAATTCAAAAATAGATGGGCTTAAAAATAGATTAGCTCAAAAAAAACAACAATATATCGAAGCAAAAGCACAAGAGATTAATTTGAAATCTAGTTTACAAATAATAACAAAAGAGGTTGAGATGTCCGAGCCTATGGTTATTAAAGGTGTTAAGTCAAAAATAGATTTTTTGAAATTACAAAGAGAAGAGAATGAATTAAAAGATAGATATAGCAGTGCTAAAAATGCTATACCAAAAATAGAGTTTGAGATAAAAGAGATTAATGATAATATCAAAGAGGTAAAATTTCAATTTCAAAGTGAAGCAAAAGTTAGATTGAATGAAGCATTAGCAGAGTTAAAGTCTATGGAGGCGGATGTTGTTGCACTTGAAGATCAGGTTGATAGGACATTAGTGAGATCTTCTATGGATGGAGTTATCCAAAAATTATTTGTAAATACAATTGGTGGTGTCATTAGGCCTGGTGCAAATATAGTAGAGATAGTTCCTAGTGGGCAAAGACTTTTGGTTGAAGTAAAGATAAAACCATCAGATATTGCATTTATATTTTTGGAACAAAAAGCTATTGTAAAGTTTTCAGCTTATGATTTTTCTGTGTATGGGGCTCTTGATGGTAAAGTGATATATATTAGTCCAGATACTATAAAAGATGAAAATGGAAATATTTATTATACATTGAAGATTAAAACTAATAAAAGTTACCTAGAAAGAGAAGAGAAAAAATTGAAAATCATACCAGGGATGACAGTTAGTGTTGACATAATTACAGGTAGAAAAAGTGTGCTTGACTATATACTAAAACCTATTTTAAAAACAAAACAATATACATTTACAGAACGATAAAGGATTCTCAGATGGCTACAGTAATCGGATTTGTTAAATACCTAAATGGAAATTTTTTTGCAACAAATAAAAATGGAGATATTATAGAGCTAGGTATAAATGATAAGATAACATCAGATATGAGTGTTCATGGTGATAACTTAAATGGTATATATGCAAAGATGGTGATATATGTTATTAGTAGTGGTGAATTTATTGTTGTGAAAAAAAATGGACAACACAATTTTGAATTTGATAAGTTAAATTTAGAACAAAATACCCCCCAAAATGATTTAATTGTTGTTTTAGATGATGAGTCTTATAAAACTGAATTAAAAACTACTTTTGAAATTCCAAGTAATACTATAATTGATGTAAATAGTGATTTAAGAAAAAATGGTTTTATAGAAGAAAATAGAATCTCACAGAAAAATTTAAAAGAGTATCAAGATGTAGATTTTGTAAAATTAGACAATACAAAAACAGATGTAAATAGTATTTTAAGAGATGCTGATTTTGATATTAAAACAGATGATATAACAACTATAAATAAAAAAATTGAATTAGTCGAAAAAGTTGAAGTAGATACAATAATAAAACTGTTTGCAATAGATGCTACAGATGGGAGTAGAGTTGTTGCTAATGAGGTATCAGAGGGTAGTAGTGCAGAGTATATAGC
>JAFGVR010000187.1 GCA_016937915.1 Campylobacterales bacterium
TCAAAGCATTATCAACATCTTCTGTCGAAATTTTTGCACCATTTACTGTCACAAGTGTTTGAGCACCTAATATTGAACCTGTTAATAACAGTGCAGATAAAAGTTTAGTAGTTGCTTTCATATTTACAATTTTCCTTTAGTTTTGAAAACAACATTCTAATAACAATTAACTAATGATTATTAAATAAAAATGTTAAAATAGCAAAATGAAAAAAGCAACAAGAAAAGAGATTTTAGAGATTAAAGAGCTGTTTTTAGAAAAATACAGCGGAGCGGTCACAGAACTTGAGTACAAAAACCCTTATGAGCTTGTTATCGCAGTAGCACTCTCAGCTCAGTGTACAGATAAACGGGTAAACCTTATAACCCCTGCTTTGTTTGAAAAGTATCCTTCAGTTTATGAGTTAGCAGATGCAGATATAAAAGATGTAAAAGAGCTTATAAACAGTTGTTCATTTTTTAATAACAAAGCAAAAAATATAGTTGAGATGGCAAAAAGGGTTGTAGAGGTTTATGGTGGTGAGATCCCTATGAACGAAAAAGATCTTCAAACTTTAGCTGGAGTTGGTCAAAAAACTGCAAATGTGGTGATGATAGAATACACTGGAGCAAATCTGATGGCAGTTGATACCCATGTTTTTAGAGTATCGCATCGTTTAGGTTTAAGTGATGATAACACAGCCTTAAAAACTGAAGCTACACTTGTTAAAAAATTTAAAACCAACCTGCATGATTTGCATCAAGGGATGGTACTTTTTGGTCGCTATATCTGTACAGCCAAAAATCCAAAATGTGATGAGTGTTTTTTAACTCCTTACTGCAAAACAAAAGAGAGTTTTAAAGTATGAAAAATTTATTGCTAATTGGTGTAACAACCTTTTTATTAACTGGATGTGTAAACAAACATGGTGTGTCTTTAAAATACTATAGCGATTGTGATGAGTACTACGACTTGCAAGGGTATTACCATAAAGAGTGTGGTAAAGATGATGTTATGACTTACAAAGAGATGAAAAATGCTGCAGAGGATTTTGAAGATACAATCCTTGGGACACCAAAGCCAACTCCACAGCCAAAAGGTAATGTCTGGTAACTACTTGATAGCTATAAATGTAGCAAAGTTAGCCCAGCGAAAAACAACTTCGCAGTGGCTAAACCCTGAATTTAATGCCATCTTTATATTTTCATCCTCACTATAAGGGATGAGAACATTCTCTAATGCCTCCCTTTTTTGCATAATCTCATACTCTGAATAACCTTGCGATTTTTTAAAATCGTAATAACACTCTATAAGCTCTTTATTTAGTTTTGAGTGATGCGATATAACCTTTTCACTAAATATAAACACCCCATCCTCTTTTGTAGCATCTGCTATCTTTTTTACAAGTTGATCTCTAACAAGTGGTCTTATAAACTGCAAAGTGTAATTACTTATAAAAACATCCGCTTTTTTATACTCATACTTCAAAATATCTGCAAATTCCAACTCTACATCAGCATCAAAAGCTTCACATTTCTTTCTAGCTCTCTCAAGCATCGCAGTAGAATTATCAAGCCCAACTAGTTTTGCTTTAACCTCTAGTTTTCTATTTATATTTATAAGAAGTGTAGCAGTTGAGCATCCAAGATCATAAACAAGTCCATCCTCTTTTAAGTACTTATTTACAAAAAACTCAGTTATATTTTGACTCTCTTTGTAAAATGGGACACTACGAGAGAGCATATCATCAAAAACAGCTGCAACCTCTTCATCAAACTCAAATTGTTTTTTTATCGGTTTGGTAAATACTTTGTCATTCATTATGTAAATATCTATTAGAGACTAAGGATTAAGCCTTAGTTTCTATCTATAGCATTTAAATCGCTAAATGCAACCTCAACTCTCTTAACAAGAGTCTCTTGCCCTGCTCTTAACCATTTTCTAGGGTCATAGTATTTTTTATTTGGTTTATCTTCACCCTCTGGATTTCCGATTTGCCCTTGAAGATAATCGTGATATTTAGCTTCATAAGCTCTTACACCATCCCAAGTAGCCCACTGAGTATCTGTATCTATGTTCATTTTAATAACACCATACTCAATAGCCTCTCTTATCTCTTCAAGTGATGAACCTGAACCACCGTGAAATACAAAATTTACAGGTTTAGCATCTGTACCAAACTGCTCTTGTATATATTTTTGTGAATTATCTAAGATTTTTGGAGTAAGTTTTACATTACCTGGCTTATATACACCATGAACATTTCCAAACGATGCTGCAATTGTAAAATGTGGAGATACCTCATTTAACTCTTTATAAGCTAAAGCTACATCTTCTGGTTGAGTATATAAAAGTGAGTTGTCGATGTTTGTGTTATCAACACCATCCTCTTCACCACCTGTACAACCAAGCTCTATCTCTATACTCATACCGATTTTTGCCATTCTCTCTAAGTAAGCTTTAGATATAGCTATGTTTTCCTCTAAAGGCTCTTCTGAAAGATCTAACATGTGAGAAGAGAAAAGTGGACGACCATGAGCCTCAAAATGCCCCTCACCAGCTTCAAGAAGTGCATCTATCCAAGGAAGTAGATTTTTAGCAGCGTGGTCAGTGTGTAGTATAACAGGTACTCCATAAGCTACAGCCATCATCTGAACATGCATAGCTCCACTTATAGCACCAACTATAGCAGCTCTCTCACCCTCATTACTCAAACCTTTTCCAGCGTAATAAGCAGCACCACCATTACTAAACTGGATAATTACAGGCGAATTCACTTTTGCAGCAGCTTCTAAAACACCATTTACAGAGTCAGTCCCTACAACATTTACAGCAGGGATTGCAAATTTGTTCTCTTTTGCATACTGATAAACTTTTTGTACATCTTCACCAAACAAAACACCAGATTTTACTATATCTAAAATACCTTTACTCATGAATCACATCCTATTCTAAACTAATTTTGAAATTCTAATACAAACATCATTTAAAAGAACTTTAGCATCATTATGATAGAATCAAAAAAATAAATTTTAGAAGAGATTATGCGACAAAAACGCGCCTTTACAACAGATATAGTTCTTATTGACATCATAGATTTCTCAAAACTTACATCTCTTGAACAATTAGAAATTATAGAATATCTAACACTGACATATACAAATATGATTGCAAAAATGCTAAAAGACTCTTCAAAAAGATTTAATGATCTCATAGAGGGCTATATACCAACTGGAGATGGTTTTTTTTGTATCTTAAACAAAAAAATGGAAGGTTATGGAACTATACTTGGTTTAAATTTTAGTCATTTATCAGATCATATAGCAAAAAGATATCCTTACTTTAAGGGGATAAGAGTCGCTGTTCATACAGGTGAGATATATAGGTTTAAAGATATCATGGGCAATAAAAACTATATAGGTGATGGATTAAATGATTGTGCTAGATATTTAGAGATAAAAAACTATACAGTATCAACTGTGATGATATCTGATTCTGCTTTTGATAGTTTAAAATTTTTCTTAGGTAATAGCAAATATTTTAATTCTATACTCATAAGACATGGATTTAAGTACTCTCAAATGTATGAATTTAAAGACAAACATTCAAACCTTAAAAAAGGTTGTCTTGTTTGGCTAAGAGATGCTAGTATCATAAATCTACCAAGTATGGAGGGGATAAAACTTGAAATTAACAATAGATGAATATTCTAAAAAATATAAAATGTCAAAAGAGATGATCAACTCAAAAATCAAAAACAATCAACTTAAACTGCTAAGTGAAGATGGAGTCAACTATATACAAACTCAAGACAAAACAGTCTCTAATCAAGTAGCAACAAATACAAAAAAAGCAACTGTTGGGATGGTAATATCACTATACCAAAATGAGAATAAATTTTTAAAAGAAAAGATAGAGAAACTTGAAGATAAAATAGATAGGCTAATAGAAGAGAAAGAAAATATGCTAAGGGCTGAGAGGGATAGGATAGAGTCTATTTATATCCAAAAAGATAAACAGATACGAGATATTTTAGATCTTATAAACTCCCAGATAGTGGTTGAAAAAAACACTCAAATACATGATGTACCACACTATGAGATAACACATAAAATGGTTGATGATGAAGATAATTTAGTTGAATTAAAAAAACATCTAAAAAGTCTAAATATAAATTCTGAACAAAAAAAAGTTATAAAAGATAGATTTGAAAATTCATATGATGATATTAGAGTTATAAAAAAAGATGAAAAATTTTATCTTGATTTTTCAAAATATGATTATAGTGATCTTTTAAAATGAGAGGCTTTTAAATGCTTTTGGATATAAAAGAAAATATAGATTATGGTGTTGAGATAGATTCTAAAAAACTTCATGTTATCCATGATGCAAAAGAGTTTAGTATTATAGATGCTATAGAACTTCAAATAGATGGAACAACATTTAAAGGTTCACTTCAGTTTTCAAAAAATGCTATTATAAAAACCCATAAAGGTTCATTAAGATGCAGTATTGCAGATATACAAAACCTAGATGGTGGTGAAGTTCATGCCACAAAAGTGAAAATAAAAAATGGTATATCTGGATCAGTGTATGCTCAAGATGTAATTATAGATACATTATTTAACAATCTAAAAATATATGCTTCTAATACAATAACAATAAAAAATCTAAAAGGTAGTGGGA
>JAFGVR010000188.1 GCA_016937915.1 Campylobacterales bacterium
ACTATTTTTGGTTGGAAGTTTTGTAAAAAAAAGATTTTTTTGTTTTTTCTGCCCTATGAGTGCTTTGCATTTTATATTTTCAAAATTCTCATTTGTTCAACTTAAAAAAGATGGAAGCAAATGTACAAAGTGTGGGGATTGTTACGCGGTGTGTGATATGCAGATAAAAGATATAGCAGATGATGTAAAAAGTACGAACATACTCAGAGATGACTGCATCATGTGTCTAAAATGTGTAGCTGCGTGTCCTGAAGATGATGCACTACATTTTGATATATTTAAAGTTAGAGCTTTTAGTTCCACAAAAGAGGGGTTTGAGAAAAGAATGGGGATAGAAAAACTAAAGGATGAAAAGTGAGCAAACTAAACCACAAGATAGAGACACCAAAAGAGAAACAAAACCGTCACAAGGCGATGGAAGCTATAAAGGTGATAAATAGTCTAAAAGAGGATTTTAAGCATCCGCTAGAGACGATGGATTATTTTTATAGCCTTTTTATATTGTCATCAAAAATCACTTCACGATGACAAGGTAAAGATAGGGACTATGTGCATCCAGATACCTAGTGAGATTATTTATGCTTTAGATGCAGTCCCTATTAGACTTTGTAACGGTTTTTATACAGATGATGAGATAGGTAGTGACTTGTTGCTCAAAAAGCTTGTCCACTTGTAAAAGCTACAGTTGGGCATTTTGCTAGTGGAAACTTTAGCGATAAGCCTGATATAGTTTTCTCACCAACTACATGTGACCAAAAAACAAAGGCTGGAGCTACTATAGAGAGTTTTGGTTATGAGGTGGTTGATGTTGGGTATCCAAGGACAAAAGAGAGTGAAGAGAGCCGTGAATACTGGAGAAGAAGTGTAAAACATTTCGCAGTGGAACTTTCAAAATTTCAGGGTAAAAAACTATCAAAGAGTAATCTAAAAAAATCGCTCCAAAAGATAGGTTATGCACAATCTTTATATCACAAACTATCAAACTTTAGAAAAGAGAAAGATCTGGTTATAGGTGGGGTGGATATGTTCATGGTAACTGGTGCATTTTTCTTTGACAAGATAGATAGCTGGATAGAAGCGGTAGAAAAACTCATAGCGGAGTGTCAAAAAAGAAAAGAGAAAAACATATCTGTAGCAGCCAAAGTTAGCCCTCGCATCGTATATACAGGTTCACCGCCAGTGTTTCCAAACTACAAAATCCCTATGCTTATAGAGAGTTCAGATGCTGTGATAGTAGCAGATGAGACATGTAGCTCAAACAGGATGTTCAATGACATGGTGGCAGTGGATGAGTGGTTTGTTAATGATATGCTTGATTCTATGTCGGACAAATATCTAAAAGCTTGTACATGCCCTATCTTTACCAAAAATGATGACCGCATCAGACGCGTGATAGAGCTTGTAAAATCGTATAGTGCTGATGGTGTAGTTTATCAAGCTTTTGCAGGATGCACTGTATATGAGCTAGAGCAGCGAAGTGTACTAGCAGCGATGGAGAGGGAGGGGATACCTATACTCTACCTAGAGAGTGATTACAGTCCTAGTCAAGGTGGACAGCTCAGTACACGCATCGAAGCGTTCATAGAATCACTAAAAATGAAAAAAAGAAAACAAAAAAAGGATCAGATGTGAAGTATTTTGTAGGTGTGGATATAGGCTCAACTGCGATAAAAATATCTATAGCAAATGAGGATAAAGAGCTAGTTGGACATAAGATAAGTGCAAGTGGAACTATGTTTTACAAGTATGCTCATGAAACTTTGGATGCACTCTTAGATGAACTTAACTTATCAAGAGATGATATAGTCTATACAGTAGCAACTGGTTATGGTAGAAAGATATTTAAAGAAGCAAACGAAAACATAAGCGAGATAACCGCAAATGCCATAGGGGCAAGGGCTGCTGCAAAAGAGCATGGCAAGATAAACACTATCATCAACATAGGTGGACAAGA
Source organism: Campylobacterales bacterium (assembly GCA_016937915.1). Classification (GTDB taxonomy): domain Bacteria; phylum Campylobacterota; class Campylobacteria; order Campylobacterales; family Sulfurimonadaceae; genus Sulfurimonas. The sequence continues at coordinate 1,955 of JAFGVR010000188.1, forward strand.
TAGCAAAGCGATATCTTTAGATGAAGATGGTCATGTGGTAAACTTTGCTATGAATGACAGATGTGCAGCAGGGACTGGAAAGTTTTTAGATGCTTGTGCTATGAACTTAGAAATCGGTGTAGATGAGCTAGGAGATAGACACTTCAAATCAACTGGAACACCGCTATCTATAAACAGTACATGTGCGGTATTTGCCGAATCTGAGATAATAGGGCTTTTAGGAAATGAACACAGTGTGGAAGATATAGTATGTGGTGTTCACTACTCTATAGCTAAGAGGATAGTAAAGCTTGTAAAAAGGGTTGGTATCAAAGAGGGGATATACTTTGATGGTGGACCTGCACTAAATAGTGGACTTGTAAATGCCATAGAAAATGAGTTAAGTAAAAAAATATTTATACCAGCATATCCGCAGATAACTACATCTTATGGAGCTGCTATTATAGGGATAGATTCATATAATTATAATATCAGTTAAAATATAAGATTTATAAATAATATCTTAGCAATTACAAGGTACAATTTTAGCTTGTTTTATCTAGTGATTGTTAGGAAATGTTATGAGGATACTCTTTTTTGTCTCTTTTTTTATTTTATCTTTGTTTGGAAACGATAAAAATGGAGTGTTGATACTACACTCCTACTCTCAAGAATACTCTTGGACGAAACAGCAACATAACTCATTTATCTCCACATTAGCAACAGAAGATAAAAGTTTTGAGTACTTTACAGAGTACCTTGACACAAAAAGAGTTCATCTAACAAAGCAGTATCAAAAAGATTTTTTAAGTTATCTTCAGTTGAAATATAAAGATGCTGATATAGATATGGTTTATGTCACTGATGATAATGCCCTTACATTTATCTATAATGTTTATGAGACTTTATTTAAAAAAAATATTCCTGTTTTCTTCTCTGGTGTAAATGATTTATCTATGGACAATAAACTCCCAAAAGATATATATGCTGGTGTTTATGAGATAAAAGAGATAAAACCAAATATAGAACTTATAAAACAGTTTTCCCCTCAAACAAGGGATATATATTTTTTAGGAGACAACTCAAATACATACCACTCAATTCAAAAAGAGATAGAA
>JAFGVR010000189.1 GCA_016937915.1 Campylobacterales bacterium
TACCAAAAACTTTTTTAAAAGCATAATCAGTTCTAACATCCAAAAATCGCATCTTAGCATCCCCATTTTATAGTTATAAAATCTGCTTTATTATAGCAAAGTTTTTTATAATCATCAGTTCAAAAACCTACTTCAAAAGCTCCAACAACTCATCACCGCTAAACTTCACATCCTCTTGTTGTTTGTTCTCATCATAGATGCCATTTTGGATAGCCTCTTTCTTTTTTTGAAGCTCTAATATCTTTTGCTCTATAGTGTTTTCCACTATCAGTTTATAAACAAACACCGCTTTTTTCTGCCCTATGCGGTAAGCTCTATCGGTTGCTTGGTTTTCAACTGCTGGGTTCCACCATGGGTCGTAGTGGATGACGGTGTCAGCTTCAGTTAGGTTTAGCCCAACCCCTCCCGCTTTTAGAGAGATGAGAAATATTTTTGCATCACCTTTAGTAAACTCCTCTATCACTTTTTCTCTGTTTGTTGTTGAGCCTGTAAGTTTTGTGTAGCTTACCTCTTTCTCTTTTAGTTTATCCTCTATGATGCTAAGCATCGAGGTAAACTGTGAGAACACAAGTATCTTTCTATCTTCAGCCAAAAGCTCATCTACAAGGTCTAAAAAGAGCTCAAGTTTTGCACTCTCTTTTACCTTTTGTGCCTCACTGATGCCAAGCAAACTTGGGTCACAACAAACTTGTCGCAGTTTTAGAAGTGCATCTAAGATGGTGATATGTGAAGATGCAAGACCTTTGTTTTTAACTGCATCTTTTACTTTTTGCTCCATAGCTACACGGATTGACTCATAAAGAGCTGATTGTTTACTCTCAAACTGGGTGTATTTTACTATCTCATTTTTCTCTGGAAGCTCAGATGCCACAAGCTCTTTTGTTCGTCTTATCATAAAAGGTTTCACCCTTTTGTTTAAAAGTGCTTGTCTCTCAAAATCTCTCTCTTTCTCTATTGGTGTTTGATAAAAGTTTTTGAAAAAATTCATACTGTCTAAAAACCCTGGCATCAAAAAGCTAAATATACTCCAAAGCTCCCCTAAATGGTTTTCTATAGGGGTACCACTAAGAGCTAATCTGTGGTCACTCTTAAACCCTTTTATCGCCATAGCCATTTTTGTTTTTGGATTTTTTATCTTTTGAGCCTCATCTAGGATGATGTAGCTAAAATCAAGCTTGTCAAAAATCTCTTTATCTTTTAAGATTAGCTGATAAGTGGTGAGTAAGATGTCATGATTTTGCACCTCATCAAACCGCTCTGCCCTGTCGTTTCCATGAAGCGAAAGCACTTTTAGGTTTGGTGTAAACTTTTTAGCCTCATTTTTCCAGTTGGCTATGAGTGAGGTTGGCATAACTATGAGTGATGGTTTGTCTAGTTTGTTATCCTCTTTTAAGCGACTTAAGTGTGCCAAAGACTGAAGCGTTTTTCCAAGCCCCATATCATCTGCCAAAATCCCACCAAACTTAAACTCATGCAAAAACCCAAGCCAATTAAGCCCTTGTTGCTGATAATCCCTAAGTGTTGCATTTAAAACTTTTGATGGTTCAACCCTTTTTATCCCATCAAAATCTTTTAGTTTTTTAGAGAGTTCAAGTATCTCTTTTGAGCCTTTCCAGATCACATCATCATCAAGTGATGCAAGCATGTGGGCATCAAAGTTTGAGAGTTTTAGTTTGCCGTTTTTATCTTTTTTATCCATAAGTTCTATAATGGTTTTGATGATAGGGCTTATCTGTTTGGTCTGAACCTCTACAAAGTAGTTCTCATCCACCTCAACATTTAGAGATTCTGGCATCGACTCGTAGTTATCAAACTCCCCTATGATTGAGCTTACAAGGGGAGCTATGGGGATAGAGCGACCATCAAACTCTAGGTTGAATGAGAGTGAGAACCAGTTGTTCTCATTTTCACTCTCAACCACCACTTCAGAACTAGCCCCAAACTTCATTTCAAAATCATCTAAATCCTCAACTCTCCACCCTTCACTCTCAAGAAGCTCCAAACCACTCTCTATAAACTCCCTAAAAGCTTTTAACTGCTTTTGTTTGTTTACATCTCCTAACTCTACCCATAAGTCATTATCTTTTACAAAACTCTCAAATCCAAAACTCTCGATCCTTTTTTTAGCATCTGCTTCAAACTCAAGGTCTCTTTTTATCTCCACCTTTTCATCTTTGTCAAAAAATGAACTCACCTCTTTGATAGGCTCATAAGATAGAGTAAAACCATCATAATCAAAATCAACTTTAAAAGATTTACTCTTTAGATGCAACTGTGGAGTTGGTTTGGCATCTACAAAGTTTACTTTTATCTCTGCTGGGGTTTTTAGCTCTATATTTGGCGTGTTTTTAGATATGGTTGCATAAGTTTGCACTATCTTTTGTTTTGGTATTTTAGGGGCTTGTTGGAGTTTTTTAAACATCTTTGCATCTAAAGCAAACTCCATTATAGCGTTGTTTTGAGTATCTAAGATATATGGCGGTTTGGTGGAGAGGAGTTTATAGTTTTTGTCTATGTTTGATTTTAGGGTATATTCATCACCGTTTGCTTGAAACTCAAACTCTGGCTCAAACAAAGCATCTACAAATCTTATGGGTTCTTTGTTTTCATTGTAGTAGCATCTTGATGTTTTTATGATATTTTGAAGTAAAACTCCACCAAGAGTTCCACTAAATTTCATAATCGGGGTGTTGTACTTATCTTTAAAAAAGCCACTTGAGAGTTGTGCTATATCCACATCACTCTCATCTTTAATATCCCCATAGTGGTAGCCATCTATAAACTTGTAAGCATCTAAGAGTGTCCCACCGTTTATCTCACCACTTTTTAAGATTTTTGATTTGTAAAACTTAAGTTCATCTCTACCTCGTTCCCCTCCAAAAAGTCTGTAAGTGACAAAATAATCACCACTTAAAAAACTCTTTTTATCTGCATTAAACTCTTTTAACCAAAGTTCAAACTCATCCTCTTGTGATTGGTGTGTCGGTGCAGTTGTTTTTTGATTTTTTATATACGCCAAACAAGCTGCTATGACATGTTTGCAGTTGTGTCCAACTGGGCAAGTACAACTCCCCTCTATCTTTAGTGTTGCATCTCTTGTTACCAAGATAGATTGTGAATACTCATCAACACCCCTAACCAAAGAGCTTATAAGAAGTTTGTTTTTGCTATCTACTTTGACAAGGCATCTACTAACCCTGCCCTCTTCAAAATAGATATAACCCCTTAAAAAGTCTGTACTACTTACATAATCTCTTATCTCATTTGAACTAAATTCCACTATAAAACCACCTCATTTTTAAACTAAAAAATAATACCTATTTCACACTTAAGTGCTTATTTTAAACCACATTCTTTGAGTTTTATTATTTTTTTATTGTACAATTTTATAAGATATTACAATCTGGAGTGATGAATTCAGAGTGTAAAATGTATTGACTCTTTAAGCAAGTGGTAGGGGATAGATTTTGAAAACAAAACAGTACTCGGCAAAGATATTTGAGATAGATTTGGACAGTGAAGATAGTTTTATCTCTTTTTTTGATAAAAATCACCAACTTTTTCAAAACCATCTCATAGTTGTAAATGGTGATGAGTCTCAAAGCATCAAAGAGTACCTAAATGGCAAAAATCTTGCGTATCTATTTAACAAAAAAATCCCTAAAGCAAACAAAGAAAAAGAGATACTCTTTGAAGAAGAGAAAAAAGAGGAAAAAAAAGAGGAGCCTCTAAAAGAGCAGATAAAATCAAACATCAAAGTTTTAGACAAACTTGTAAGAAGTGGTCAAGAACTTGTGATTGATGGGGATTTGTTACTTTTAAACCGTGTAAACAGTGGGGGGAGCATCATCATAAACGGCACACTTATCATCACACAAATAGTAGATGGTGATATAAGATGCGATGGGGATTTTATGATGCTTCAAACATCGGATAAAGCAAATGTAGTTTTTCACGGTGTAGAGGTTGATAACAAATATCTAAAAGAGAAACTAAACAGAGTAGAACTCATAAATGATGAGATAAAAATAACACCAGTTCTAAAGGAGACAAGTTGGGTATAGTAATAGCAGTGATAAGCGGTAAAGGTGGGGTTGGAAAAACAACTACTACTGCAAACATAGGTCTTGGCATCGCACAAAACGGCAAAAGCTGTGTAGTGGTTGATTTTGACATTGGGCAGAGAAATCTTGATATGATACTTGGACTTGAAAACCGTGTGGTTTACGATATGGTTCATGTTATGGATGATGGAGTAGATGTAAAACAAGCACTTATTAAAAGTAAGATGAGTCCAAACCTATCGTTTTTGGCAGCATCACAAACAAAAGACAAATCTGTTTTAAACTCAGAAAAGATTTTAAAACTTATCAACTCACTAAAAGAGAGTTTTGAGTATGTGATTTTAGATGCTCCAGCTGGGATAGAGAGTGGATATGAACATACCATAGAGTTTGCAGACAAAGCTATCATCGTGGTAAATCCTGAAGTATCATCTATTAGAGATTCTGATCGTGCTATAGGGATACTAGACTCTAAGAGCCAAAGGGTAAAAGATGGTTCAGAGGTTGATAAATTTTTGATAATCAACAGAATAGATGCAAAGATGGTACAAAGTGGTGAGATGCTAAAAAGTGATGATATTTTAGAGATACTTAGCATCCCACTTATTGGAAAAATCCCAGAAGATAGAGGCATCATAGAGGCTTCAAACCAAGGTCGCCCTATAGTTCTTTTTGAAAACTCAAAAGCTGGTCAAGCTTATAAACGCATAGCAAAAAGGTTATGTGGTGAGAAGGTTGATTTTGTTGATGTAGAGAGTGAAACGACTGGATTTATGCAAAAAATAAAAGGGATATTTAAGTAATGTTTTCATGGTTTAATAAAAAAAGCAGCGCTCAAACTGCAAAGGACAGACTCACCATAGCGATAATGTCAGATAGAACAAACAACAGTTTCCCTTTTTTAAATGAGTTAAAAGCTGAGATAATCGAAGTTGTAAAAAAATATATGGGTGTTAAAAAGATAGATATCCAAACTGAAACTATAGATGATATGGAAGCATTATCTATAGATATTCAGTTGGAAAAATAAACTACAAAACAATTTTAATGTTTTGTGGTTTTTTCCACATTTCTTTTTTCATCTTCCTCTAACATCGCCATACCACTCATGATAAGGTAAGTTGAAAGCCCAAAACCTATCGCTATCATCACTACTCTTTTTATCTTTTCTATCTTACTCATAGTCTTATGAAATCCTTTTTATATTTTATAACTTTTTGTATATATTTTTTTGGCTCTTCATACTTTAGATTTGTTTGAAGATTTAGGTAAACCTCTGATGGTTTTTTAGAGTTGATAAGATTTTTTGCTTTAGTTCTATCACTGCTAAAAGCTTTTAAAACATTTCCACTTCCTGTGTTGTATGCACATATCACGCAGTACTCTCTTGATATTGGGTCATAGATGCCAGAGAGGTATTTTGTATCGAGTATATTTAGGTACGCAACACCAAGCTCTATGTTGTTTTTTGCATCAAAAAGGTAGTCTTTTGTAGGTTTCCAGCTTTTTCCCTTAGCGTGTTTGTAAGCATCAACTCCAGCAGTACTTGGAACTATCTGCATAAGCCCTATTGCTCCAGCATGACTTACTGCAAACTGGTTAAAGTTACTCTCTGTTTGGATGATTGCATATACTAAATTTTTACTTATGTTGTATTTTTTAGCGAACTGCTCTACGAAAGTTTTGTATTTTGTTACCCTTATATCACCATGGTCTTTTACCATCGGTATCTCTACAAATGTCACTTTTTTAGTAGTTGAGCCATCTTTTATAGTTTTGCTCTTTAGTGAGTTTTTTATAAGTATATCAGCGTAACGGTTCGCTCTCCACTCATAGCGGATATCTTGGTTTTGGTCATCTTTTACCTCACCTAAAAGATACGGAGTTGAGCCAAACTTTATCTCTTTTGCACCAAATAGATCAGCCCCACGAGGATCATCTGGAAGTAAAAGTGTTGTGACTATCGCATTTTTTATACTTGTTTTTGGGTTTTGTGTATCTAAAGTCTCAACCGTTACAACACCCTTGTCAAAGTCAACCAAAGCCCTGCTTTTGTAGTTTTGCATATATTTGACATACTCTTTTTGCTCAGGAACTTTTGCGTTATCTTCACCCCACTGCCCCAAAATCCCTTTTACAAACTCAGGTAAAAAGTTTAAACTCTTTATATTGTTTATATCTTTTGTTAAAGTGTTTGGATTTTGTGCATAAGAGATCGCTTTTTTTTGAGCTAAAAGGGAAAATGCACTAGAAGCATCAGCACTTCTTGCAGCATTTGCGATGGAGTAGATATCACTACTTGCACACCCACCAATGAGTGTAGCTACCAATGGAAATATTATAAATCGTTTCATTTTGGAATTATATCTTTTTAGTTTTAACACTTTTGTAACATTTGTTTGATAGCATACATTTATGAAAAAAATGTGAAAAACTTATACTTAAAGGAAATAAATGAAAAAAATCATCCCTTTATCACTGATAGCGTTATCGGTTATAAATGCAAATGAGATAAAACTAGACGCTATAGATGTAGAGTCAACTTATGTATCTGAAGTGAGCCAAAAAGCTCAAACTTCAGCAGACTTAGCAGATACACTAAGCAAAAATGTAGAGAGCATCGATATGAACCGCAGAAGTGGCATCGCAAACGACATCTACATCCGTGGTCAAAAAAGAGACAACATCTCAGTAGAGGTTGATGGTACAAAAGTGTGTGGAGCTTGTCCAAACAGAATGGATCCACCATCATCACACATTCTTGCATCTCAAATAGATGAGATAGAAGTAATCGAGGGTCCTTACGATGTTGAGACATTTGGAACTATGAGTGGAGGTGTAAAAGTTACTACTAAAAAACCATCACAGGATTTCAAAGGGGAGTTAAACTTAGGGTTTGGTAGCTGGGACTATAAAAAGTTTGGTATGACTTTAAGTGGCGGAAACGATAGAGTAAGAGTACTTGTAAGTGGTTCAAACGAAACAAGTGGTCAGTATGAAGATGGTGATGGTAAGAGTATGTACGAACAAGCATTAAATAATAGATTGAAAAAAGATGCTAATACAACAGTACCAAATAACTATAAAGCAGGAAACGAAGAGATAGATGCATATAGTAAAAAAAGTGTAATGGCAAAAGCTTATATCACTACTTTGGATGATCAAGAATTAAGACTTAGCTACACAGCAAACAGAAGTGATAATGTGCTTTACCCAGCTACACCAATGGATGCAGTGTATGATGATTCTGATATATATAGCATCGAGTACAACATAGATAACATCTCAGATATTTATAAAAACATCAATATCCAATACTTCAAATCAACTGTAGATCACCCAATGGATAACTCTTTGAGAATGAATAGTGGTATGATGGTTATGACTCATGCTTTAACTACTGAAATGGAAGGTCTAAAACTTAAAAGTAGTTTTGATTTAGATGGTTATGATTTAACTGTTGGTTTAGACTCATCTAAAAGAATATGGGATGGTACATACTACACTAGTACAGGTGTAGCTCCAGATGGTCTAGCTAGTATAGAAAATGCTACAACTAGAAACAAAGCTTTATTTGCAAAAGTGAAAAAATCGTATGATGCACTTGATATCGCTTTTGGTGCTAGATATGATAGAACTGATATATCAAGTGATAATGCAACTCAGCAAGATAATGATTATAATGGGTTAAATGCAAATATCTTAGCTACATATAACCTAAGCAAAAACAATAAAGTATTTGCAGGTATTGGTCAGGCTTATCGTGTTCCAGATGGTAGAGAACTTTACTATGTAGATAAAAGTGGTGCTACATTTGGTACACCTACTTTAGAGCAAACTAAAAACCAAGAACTAGATATAGGTTATGAGTTAAATGCAGATAACTATGACTTTAAAATCAAAACATTCTATTCTAAACTAAGTGATTATATCTACTATAACAACACTTTAGGTACAAACAAATTTCAAAACATAGATGCAAAAGTTTATGGTTTAGAGCTTAGTAGTTCATATTATCTAAATGATGCTATCACTATAGATATGGGAGCATCTTATAAAAAAGGTAAAAAAGATAGTGGAAACTATCCAGATACAGATTTAGCAGATATCGCACCACTAAGAGGAAATCTTGGTGTGACTTATGAGTATATGGCAAACTCTACAGTTAGTGCAGAGATGATAGCATCTGATAGATGGGATACTTATGATGCAAACAGTGGTGAACAAGAGTTAGCTGGATGGGCAGTTGTGAACATGAAAGTAAAACACGCTGTAAATAAAGGTTTTGATTTGAGTGTTGGTGTAAATAACCTGTTTGATAAAACTTATGCTCAAAGCAATACTTATAATGATATAAGTTTATCTATCCTTGGTACTACTGGAACTACTGTTTTAATGAATGAACCTGGTAGATATATCTACACAAACTTAGATTTTAAATTCTAATATTCCCCTTCTCCTGTTTTTTCTTTAACCCCTTTTTAGGGGTTAAATCATCTCCCAAACATATCAAGCTTTTCATCATAAACCTTAGTATCAACTTCAAACAACCCTAATATAGTATGAAATAGATTGTCTTGTGAAAACGGTTTATCTTTTAGGCTTTCTATTTTTACCATATCAAGCTCTTTTTTCATCTCATCACCAAACCATACAAGCGATGCTACATGGGTTTGGGCATCTGGAGCTATGAAGTATGGGATGCCGTGTAAGTATAGATTATTTTCACCCAAACTCTCACCATGGTCACTCATATAAACCATAGCAGTAGCGTAATCGTTTGAATAAGGTTTTAGAAAATCTATAACATCTTTTAAGAAACTATCTGTATGAAGCAAAGCGTTATCATAAGCGTTTCTAAGCTCCTCATCACTGCACTCCTCTACCTGATTTGTCTGACAAACTGGAGTGAATCTCTCAAACTCTTTTGTGTATCGTTTATAATATGATGGTCCATGATTTCCCATCTGATGCAGCACTATGAAAATATCTTTATCTTTATTTTTCTCTATATACTTATCAAGCCCAACTATCATCCCCTCATCCCTACACTCATCATCGCATACAGGATTAAGATGCGGTTCTTTGTAGTCTTGATACTCAACCCTCAAAGCTACCCCTTTTGAATCTGAGTTATTATCTCTCCACAAGATGCTAACATCATTCGTATGACCTAAAACATCTAAAAGATTTTCAGTTGAGATCCCTTTTTTATAATCATATTCACCTCTTCCATATATTGAAAACATACATGGTACAGATACCGCGGTAGTAGTTCCACATGAACTCATCTGTGAAAAGTTTATAATATCCTCTTGTGCCAAAAGTGGATTTGTTTCTCTATCATAGCCATTTAGTGAAAAGTGATCAGCCCTTGTAGCTTCACCAACTACTAAGACAATAAGCTCTTTTTTTACACCATCACCCTCAACTATCTTAGCATCTTCACCCATCGCTTTTAAAACTATATCTTCACTAAAATAGTTTTTCCTATAGTACCTAACTACACTATAGACCCAAAAAGTTGGATTTGCGTAGTATTTTAAATCTTTATGACCTCTAAAAAAAGATGTATAAAATCCGCTAAAACTCAAAACCGTACTACCAACTAACAAAAGCACTATTAGGATGATTTTTAGCCTATTTTTTAGCTCTTTTTTAAATGAGTGGTAAGTTATCTTGTATCTGTATATAAAAATAGATGGCAATACACCTAAAAATAAAACATATAAAATAAGTTTGAAACTAAATAAATCGATAGACTCATTAATATTTGTCTGAAGAACATTTTGATACATCAAATCATCTATAACTATGTTGTATGTATTCATAAAATAGGTCGTAAAAGAGGATACCATCACCGTAAATATCAAAAACGGCTTGGTGGTGTATTTTGAAGCTAAAACGGTAAAACAAAAAAAGATAAATAAAAAAAGATTTATAGCTACTGAAATATCGTAAACTATATTTATCCCTCTAAACTCAAAAACATCAACTAGATATTTAAAAAATGTGTAGTTGTAAAAAAGGGTATATAACAAAGCTACTATGGCTATGAGTTTATA
>JAFGVR010000190.1 GCA_016937915.1 Campylobacterales bacterium
TTGGTATAAACCAATCAGTCATATGGGATATGGGATGTCAGATTATCAAAATAATTTAGGGATAGATTATTACTTAAATCTTATAAACATGAGACTTATAGAGAACCTATCACAAATAAATAATTTTTATCTTTTAGATGCAAATAAATATTTTTTAAATGTTAAAAAGATATATAACAATAAAATGTGGTACACAACAAAAACACCTTATTCACTAGATGTTATAAAAAAAGTAAAAAGAGATATAGACTCATCTATAGAGGGATTACTTGGAAAATCTAGAAGACTTATAGTTCTTGATTTAGATAATACATTATGGGGTGGGATACTTGGTGATGTTGGATGGGAAGGTGTAAAGATCGGTGGACACGATTATTTAGGGGAAGCTTTTGCAGAGTTTCAGAAAGTTTTAAAATCACTTACAAACAGAGGCTTACTTCTAGCAATTGCTAGTAAGAATTATGAAGATGTAGCACTTGAAGCGATTGAAAAAAATCCTGAGATGATTTTGAAAAAAGATGACTTTTCATCTTGGAAAATCAATTGGCAAGATAAAGCACAAAATATAGTAGATATAACAAAAGATGTAAATCTAGGACTTAGTTCTGTTATATTTATAGATGATAATCAAGCTGAGAGAGCAAGAGTAGCTGAAGCTCTACCTGATGTATTTGTTCCTGATTGGCCAGAAAATCCAGTAGATTATAAAGAGGCTCTACTTTTACTTGATTGTTTTAACACACCATCTGTTACAAAAGAAGATCGCCAAAGATCTAAAATGTTTGTACAAAATAGAGAAAGAAAAGACCTATCTAGTATGCTATCACATAACGATTGGTTAAAATCTATAGAGATGATAGTTGAGATAGAAAAATTTAACTCAACAAATTCAAGCAGAACTGTGCAACTGCTAAATAAAACAAACCAATTTAATCTAGCTACTAGAAGAATGTCTGAGAGTGAATTTGCAGATTGGAATGAACAAACAAATAATGAGATGTTTACTTTTAAAGTCAAAGATAAATTTGGTGACTTAGGCTTAACTGGAGTTATAAGTTTTAGTATAGATGATACAAATATGATAATAAGCGATTTTATAATGAGTTGTAGAGTTATGGGTAGAGAGATAGAGAGATTAATGCTTGGGTATATTATAAGTAAAGCTCAGGAGATAGGCCTAAAACAAGTAATAGCAAAGTATATAAAAACAGATAGAAACAAACCAATGTATGAGTTTTTAAATAACTCTGGTTTTGAAAAAGATGGAGATATATACAGTTGGAGTTGTGATAAAACTTATGAGATTCCAAGTTTTATAACTCTTCAAGAAGCTTTGTAAAACTATTTTGGAGATATAATTGAATAAAATTAAAATACTATTTATCGATATCGTTGAAACTCTTATGCGAAATATAAGTGGGACTTTAGGCTCAAAGATAAGATATGTATATTATAAAAAAAGACTGAAATTCTGTGGTGAAAATGTAAAAATCAAGGAAAATGTTTACATATCTGAACCACAGTATATCTCTATAGATGATAATACAACAATAGATAGAAATGCGATAATATCTGCTGGAAAAGTTGATTTAAGTAAGTTTCACACTCTAAAAAGGGTAAATAAAAAATTTAATCTTAATGAGGGTGAATTATATATTGGAAAAAATGTACATATTGGTCCAAACTGTCTTATACAAGCTCATGGAGGTGTCTATTTTGGTAGTAATGGTGCTATGAGTACTGGTGCTAAACTATTTAGTCTTAGTAACTCACCAACTGATCCAGCAGATCCATCAAATGTGATATATTTTACAAATAAGTCAAACAACACTGCATATCATTCATCCCCTATAACCATAGATGAAAATGTAGGTGTTGGGATAAATAGCATAGTTCTTCCAGGTGTAGATATAGGCAAAAACTCTTATATAGCTCCAAACTCAATTGTAGTAACTAGAGTAAAAGAGAACTCTTTTATGTCTGGAGACCCTGCTGTAAAGATAAAAAATAGATTTTCAAATTACGATATTTAAGCTATATCATTAGCTTAGTGATATATAATTTCCCAATTGTCATATAAAGGATAAAAGATGAGAAAAGGTTTTACCTTAGTTGAGTTAATTTTTGTTATAGTTATCATAGGTGTACTAGCTGCGGTAGCTGTCCCAAAATTTACAAACCTTAAACAAAATGCAGAGTCTGCAAGTGTTGTAAAAGTTGCACAAGATGCTTATGCTTCACTGCCAGCTGCTTATGTTAATAAGGTTGATTTAGAAGGAAATACTACCGCAGTTGTTTTAAGTGACTTAGTTGGTATATCTGGTAAAGGATGGACTGTTAACAATACGACAGCTGTTTTTAAAGATGGTTCAAATACTGTAGTTACTCTAACTTACGATGGTGCAAATAGAAATGTTAAACTAGATGTAAACTGTTCACAATTTGCAGATACAAAAACTCAAGAAAAATGTCAAAAGTTAACAGATACAAATGCTACTACTGTAGTAGATAAAAATGTATCTTTCTAAGATTTAATTTATGAAAAAAGCTTTTACACTTATAGAACTTATATTTACTATAGTTATTATAGGTGTTTTAGCTTCTGTAGCTATCCCAAAGCTATCGGGTCTTACCCAAAACTCCAAAAAAGCTGCAGAGCTTTCTGTAGCATCTTCAGTACAGACTGCTTTAGAAGCTTGTCATGGAGAGTGGATTATCAATGAATCAAGTTTTATATGTGGAACGAGTATAGATAGTAGTGATCCTAGCGAATTCAATCAAACTACAGGTTATCCCACAAATAATGGATTAGGTGATTCAGACACAAACCCCCTAAATAAAATCCTAAAAAATGGTAGTGATATAAAATGGTCTAGAGATAGCAACCAATACAAAGGACCAGCTGGTAATATTTGGCTTTACCATGAAAATAATGGAACTTTTGTAATTCAATAATTACCGAATAAAAATATAACTAAGTAAACAATCTTTACTTTTTCTAGATGATTTTTATCGCTCGACTTTAACATAAAAAACATTTTAACATTAAATATCTCATAGAAAATCTGCATATTTTTTTAATACAAACTATTTTTATTGTGCTGTTATCATAAATTCATGTATATCATAAATGGAGTTTTTGATGAGAGTAGTTAGCCTGATAAACGATATGATGGTTTCTGAGAGTTCATCTTTTTACGCTTTGCATTATGCCAAAGAGCTTGGTATTAAGCTTAGTTTGGTGCATGTAAGTGAGACAAATCAGTATGAGATGGTGAAAAAAACTTACCGTAACATCAAAAAGATTGCTATAAAACTAGGTGTTGAGATAGATTTGCTCATATTTGATAATTTATTAAAATTTAAAGAGTTTGTAAAAGTTGAAAATATAGATATTATCTTTTGTTCAACAAAATATAAACACACTATTTTGGATAGATCATTTGCAAAAACTATTTTAAGGATGGGGTTGCAAGTTGATTTGGCTATTGTAAAAGTTGTTAAACTTGGAGTGGCTCAAAATGTTGAAAAGATAATTATGCCGATTCGTGGACATCACCTCTCAGTAAATAAATTTACCTTTTTTACCACTCTTATAAAAGGGTATAAGGCAAATTCGGAGATTTTTAGTATAGATAAGATTACAAAAAGTGAGATGGCTTCTTTGGATGCAAAAAAGATAAAACAAAA
>JAFGVR010000191.1 GCA_016937915.1 Campylobacterales bacterium
CCTTAAACCCCCAACCACACACACTTTCAAAGAAAAAATCGCTCTTTAAAATATTCTCATTTCATACACTCTTTTACAGAATGTTTGTAATCCTTCCATCAAGATCACCTTTTGCAGCTTTTACAACAACCTGCTTCATCTGAGACATCAGTTCAGTTTTGCTTGAGTTGCTTTTAAAAAGAGATGAAAAGTTCATATAGTTAACCTTTTAAATAAATATTATATGTTGGATCATAGTATCATACAAGTTGTTATAAATTAGTATTTTTAAAAAACTAAATTTAATTTTTAAAATAAGTAGTGATTAAATTATGGTAGTTTTTACATATTATTTTATAAAAATTGACCAAGTTTTTTATTAAGCGTCTCAAAAAAAAGATTTTCATCTGGAAGTTGAAGTTTAGTATCTCTTAGTTTCTCACCCCACATAGGGTTTGGAAAATAGTTGTCATCTTCAAATCTTGCCATGACATGGATGTGAACCCTTGGGAGCATATTTGCAAAAGATGCCATATTTATCTTTTTTGGGTTATAGTACTTTTTCATCTCATCTTCAACTATGTCATAAACTTCCCATAGTTTAACCCTTAGCTCTTTTGGAACATCACCTAACTCTTTGTAAGGCTCTTTTGTAAATATTTTTATCCATGGGATTTGGCTTATCTCTTTTTCGATGAAGATGTCGCTGTCTTGATATATTGTCATTGAAGATTCTTTAGTGGGGATAACTTCTTGCAAATTTTGCAAGAAGTGTGAGTGAGATTAATCTCTATGTTTGTTACGGTTTGAAGAGCTACGAGATGATGATGAACGACCACCAGTGCTGCTACTTCTGCTACTACTATTTCTACTTCTAGAGTCACCGCGTGAATCGCTTCTTCCACGACTACTTCTTTGTCCGCCACTTCTTGAGCGACTACGGCCACCTTTTCTATCATCATCTCTTCTAGATGCTCTTTTTAGGATAGCTTCAAGTTTTTCAGCAGGGATACCAATAGCGTTTGGACCTTTTATAGTTTGTCTATCAAGTATCATAGAGATCAGTTTGAACATGATAGTCTCTTCATCAATGTCCTCTTTTAACATATCAAGTATCTTATGAGCTTCATCATATATATGTTGATCTTCGATAGTTTTTACAATCGATTTTAGGTTAGCTTCTCTTAAGTCAGTTTTACTTGGTACATAAGCATGCTCTATTGTAGTTCCAACTTTAGTTTTTATGCGTTGAAGCTCTTTAAACTCTAATGGAGTTAAAAGTGTGATAGCTTTACCTTTTGTACCAGCACGACCAGTACGACCAATACGGTGAACATAACTCTCAGGATCAAATGGGATATGGTAGTTAAAAACATGAGATATGTTGTTTACATGGATACCACGAGCAGCAACATCTGTTGCAACTAGAACTTTTACAGAGTTTTGTTTGAAGTTTTTGATAACAGTTTCGCGTTGGCGTTGCTCCATATCTCCATGAAGACCGTTTGCTAAGTAACCAGCTGAACTTAAAACATTGCTAAGTCTATCAACTTCACTTTTTGTTCTACAGAATACAACCGATTTTTCAGTATCTTCAGAGTCCATCAAACGGATAATTGCATCATCTCTCTCATGCTCATCTATTACATAGTAAAGTTGTGAGATGTCTGCATTTGTAGTCTCACCTTGAGTGATAGAGATAAACTCTGGGTTTTGAAGGATTCTCTCAGCTAGAAGTTTTATAGGTTTTGGCATAGTAGCTGAGAAAAGTAGAGTTTGGCGACTTGTTGGAAGGTATGAAAATATCTCATTTATATCATCCAAAAATCCCATATCTAGCATTTCATCTGCTTCATCTAAAACAACAGTAGATGGAGCAAAATTATCTAGCATCCCTTTTTTAAGGATGTCAAGTAAACGACCTGGTGTAGCTACTACAACTGAAGCTCCACGCTCTATAAGGTCTATTTGGCGTTTGTATGAGCTACCACCATAGATAGTTACAGTTTTTACACCCATGTGGCGACCATATTTAAAAAGCTCATCACTAACTTGAGTAGCAAGTTCACGAGTAGGAGTGATAACTAAAAGTTCAACTCCACTTTTTTGATCCATTTTACTTAAGCTTGGAAGACCAAAAGCAGCTGTTTTACCAGTACCAGTGTGAGCTTGACCCACCATGTCACGACCCTCTAGTACTACAGGGATAGCAGCAGCTTGGATAGGGCTAGGGTTTGTAAAACCAGCTTCTTTTATAGCTTTAAGTATATTTTTGCTTAAACCTAATTCATCAAAAGTGATAAGGTTTTCGTTCTCGTTTGCTTGTTGTGCATTCTCTTGCATCATATTCCTTTGGTAAGGGGATGACGCAAAAAGGCTTTAATCAGAAAGCACCTTCCCCTAAAATAATTTTGCGAATTATATCTAAAGCAAACCAATTATTTGTTGAAGTTTATAGTATAATAAATAAATTTGGAAAAAGGATTTCTTTTTGACACTATATTTAGCCTTATTTTTAATAGCTTTTTTGGTTATTTTTGTACTTAGTTATTTTTTATTAATTCAAAAAAAAACTATCTCAGTTCTAAGTTTTGAGATAGAGGAGTTAAAGGAGCAAAACTCCAATATGGGGTTGAATTATGCCGTTTTACAAACTAAGTATGATGAGAGTTTGAGAGCATCTGATGAGAAATTAAAGATACTCTTAGATGCAAAAGAGAACCTCTCAAAAGAGTTTAGTTTGTTAGCAAATCAGATATTTGAAGATAAAACAAAACAGTTTAGCTCAACTGCTAATGTTCAACTAGAGATGCTACTAAAACCGTTTCGTGAGCAGATAACAAATTTCTCTATTCAGTCAAAAGAGCAGTTTAACGAAGAGAACAAAGATAGACACCTTTTAAAAGATGAGTTAAATAGACTAAAACAGATGAATGAGAGACTAAGCCTTGATGCTACAAACCTAGCAAATGCCTTAAAGGGTGAGAGTAAAACTCAAGGTAACTGGGGTGAGATAATTTTAGAGAGGATTTTGGAGGACTCTGGGCTTAAAGAGGGGAGGGAGTATGAACTTCAAAAGCATCTAAAAAATGATAGCGGTAAAAAGTATACCCCTGATGTCATACTGCACATGCCACAAAACAGAGATATAGTGATAGACTCAAAAGTCTCACTCACCGCTTATGAGAGGTTTGTCTCTGAAGAGGATGAGAACCATAAAAAGATGCATCTAAAAGAGCATATAGGTAGCATCTCAAAGCATATAAAAGAACTTAGTTCAAAAGAGTATGATAGACTTAAGGGGATAACTACACTTGATTATGTACTTTTGTTTATCCCCATTGAGGGTGCATTTTTGGCTGCACTTGATAATGATGCAGAGTTTTTCAAACAAGCTTATGATAAAAACATACTGATAGTCTCACCATCTACATTGATGGTGACACTTAGAACGATAGAGCATATTTGGCGTACACAAAAGCAACAAGACAACGCTCAAAAAATAGCAGATGAAGCTGAAGCTATGTATGATAAACTTGTAGGGTTTGTTGAGGAGATGCAACGCATCGGTGTGTTTATAGATAAAACAAAAGACTCTTATGATAACGCTATGAACAGACTAAAAAGTGGTAGGGGAAATGTGATAAAAAGAGCTGAAAATATAAAAGCTTTAGGGATAAAATCAAAAAAAGAGTTACCTTTAGAGAGCGAGCAATAGCATGATAGTACAGACACAATATATAAAAGAGAAGATCTGGATAGATACAAACGAAAAAGATCTCCTTCGCATCGTGCAAGAGGAGATAGGTGATGCAGATCCAAAGGGGACTTTGGATTACATCAAAGAGGCTATTAAGGGTGGTAAAGTTATCACTTTGGTTGATTGTAGGTTTAGGAAAAAAGTTTTGTAATTTTGAGTATGAAAAATGAAACAGATCTTAAGTCTCTTTAAATTATAATAGCTTTTACTAGTTTAATAAAAATGGACACAATTTTGCCAATTAATGATTTATCAAAAAATATTTATGAGACTATATTTAAAGCTTCTGGACTTGGGATGGCACAGATTGGGCTTGATGGTGAGCTTATAGAAGTAAATGATAAAGTGTGTGAGATATTTCAATACACAAAAGATGAGATACTCTCAAAGAGTTTTAAAGATATAACCCACCCTCATGACTTTCAAAAAGATCAAGAGTTTTTAAATCTCATGATAAATAAAAAAATAGATCACTACACAGTAGAAAAAAGATATTATCGCAAAGATGGTGTTGTTATATGGGTTAATCTTACTGTAACACTTGTTTTAGATAAAGATGAAAATCCAGAATTTTTTGTATATGTGATTGATGATATATCTAAAAAAGTTTTTTTAAGAGATGAGTTACTTGAGTACAAAAAAAATGTTGAAGACAAAGAGAACCTTTTAGCTACAGTTATAGATGAGATACCAGATGTTTTAGTTCTAAAAGATAAAAATGGTAATTTTATTTTAGGGAATAAAGTTGTCGCAAATCTTTATGGCACTACCTCTAAAGAGATGGTTGGTAAACAAGATTGTGACTTTGGTGTACCCAAAGAGATGTCCGATTTTATGAGAGAAAATGTGATCTCTATCATGAAAAAAGGTGAAACAGAGATAGTTTATGAAGATAGCAGAGATGCAAAAACTGGGAATATTCGCCATTTCAAATCTATAAAAAAACCTTTTAAAAATACTTATGGTGAAGATCAAATACTTGTTATAGCACATGATGTAACAGATCTTAAAGAGGCAGAGTTAGCATTAATAAATTCACAAAAACTATTAAATGACACACTTGAGCTTGTAGGTGAGGGAATATGGAATTGGGATATTAGCTCCAATACTGTAACACATAATCATAAGTGGTGTGAGATGGTTGGAGTGACAGATGATTTGATGCAACATCCATTAGATTTTTTTGCTTCTAAACTTGCACCAGAAGATAAAGAGGTGGTGTTTCAAAGGATCCAAAAAGCATTACAAAATGATGAAAACTACTATAGTCAGCACAAAATGGTAAGTTCAGATGGCAGGGTGTTTTGGGTAGAAGATAGAGGAAAAATCATAGAAAGAGATGATAGTGGTAAACCTATAAGGATGATAGGGACTATCCGTGATATTACTGCTTAAAAAGAGCTTCAAGAGTTTTCTAAAGTTGCAAAAGAGGCTAAAGAGAGAGCTGAACACTATTTAGATATTGCTGGGACGATGTTTATTGCTCTTGATAGGGATGCAAATATAACTCTTTTTAATAAAAAGGCTTCAGAGATTTTAGAAACTCCTATAGAAGAGGCTTTAGGGAAGAACTGGTTTGAAACATTTTTACCAAAAAATGATATAGATAATTTAAAATCTATTTTTAAGCAATTGATATCTGGTGATATAGAGAATGTAGAACATTTTCAAAATGATGTTGTCACTAAAAAGGGTGATACTAAAATCATACAGTGGCATAACTCATTACTTTATGTTGCAGATGGTGATGTTTGTGGTACTTTGTCCTCTGGTGAAGATATAACTAAGCAGCATCTACAAGAGATGCACTTAAAAGAGTCTTTAGACAGTCTTGATAAACAGATAAACTATGACACTTTAACTGGTTTGCCAAATAGGACATTATTTGAGTATCGTTTAAAAAATGCACTTATCCGTTGTAATCGTTATAGTGGAAAATTTGCAGTAATACTTATAGATATAGACCATTTCAAAGAGATAAATGACTCTTTTACACACGATTTTGGTGATATAGCTATTAAAGAGTTTTCTAAATGGATATCAAAATCTACTAGATTAGAGGACACTGTAGCTCGTTTTAGCGGTGATGCTTTTATCATACTTCTTGAGGAGATAAATGATGATCTAGCACCAGTTAGACTACTTGAATCTCTAAAAAGGATAGTTGATAACTCGTATTTACAGATAAAAGATCATAAACTTCATTTGACATTTAGTGCAGGGATAGCACTCTATCCTGATGATGGTATAGATTCAGCTATGATAGTTAAAAATGCAGATGCCGCTATGTACGCGGCTAAAGATGCTGGAAGAAACACCTATAGATACTACACTAACGAGATGACAGAACTTGCATTTGAGAGAGTTATGATACAGTCTAACCTTAGAAATGCTTTGAAAAAAAGGGAGTTTGAACTCTTTTATCAGCCTCAATATGATGTGAGAGAAGATAAACTAATAGGTATGGAAGCGTTGATAAGATGGCATCATAGTAAAATGGGTACAGTACTGCCGTATAGATTTATCCATATCCTTGAGAGTTCAAACTTGATGATTGATGTTGGTGAATGGATCTTACAAACAGCATTTAAGCAATGTGTCAAATGGCATGAGGATGGATTTGAACCAGGTGTGGTATCTGTAAATCTTGCTATGGTACAACTAAAAAGTGGTGATGAACTTGTTAGTGCTATAAAAAAACTACTTAGTAAAACAAGATGCAAAGCTGAATGGATAGGTTTAGAGATAACAGAGAGTGGAGCTATGGAAAATGATATAGTTGTGATTGAAACATTGCAAAAACTCTCAGATATTGGTTTTATTATCTCCATAGATGATTTTGGTACTGGGTACTCTTCACTCTCTTATCTAAGCAAACTTCCATTAAATAAGCTAAAGATAGACAAATCGTTTATAGATAATGTTTTAGAAAATAAAAACGATGCCACACTTACAAAAGCTATCATAGCTATGGCTAAAAATCTAAACTTAGAGGTGATTGCAGAGGGGGTTGAGCTAGAAGCTCAAAAAGAGTTTTTACTCAGCAACGGATGTTACGAGATACAAGGGTATCTGTATGCAAAACCTATGCGTGAATGTGATATTTCAAAAATGTTGAAATACAACATATAGTTAATTTTTTAATGATTCTAAGTGCATCTGTATATAAGGGTTTGAACTTTTTTTTGTGTATTTGAAGATAGGTAAACCAGATATATCACCTATCTGTTCAAAATAGTTTGCATCATTTATAGAGTTGTAAAACTCATAAGTTTTGAGTAGTTTTTCGTTGAAATTGTTAAGTCTATCTGTATAAAACTTTTGATTTAGCTGCTTACCTATGCAGATAGGCTCACCAAACTCTCTATTTATAGATGGACACTCTGTATCTACTAAGATGCTCTCAAAATATGGGCTTATGGGATACAGCTTACAAGCTGGTGTTCTTTGTTCATAGATGCTACATCTACTATCTTTGTAGTATTTGCAATGACTTTTTCCATCGTTTAGAACTACATAAGCTCCAACTTGATTTTCATTTAAACCAAAAACTATCTTGAAGTTTTTATAAACCTCTTTAAAATCTTCTAGGATAAGGGGTGCTATTGCAAACCCTTTTGCACCATTGCAGCAGTTGCCATCACAACCACCACAACCGTTAAAATATAGGCTGTGTTTTTGTATGTTTACAAAACTTCCTATATTATCCATATTAGCTAAATAGAGCCTCTAGAGCATCTACACCATCTTTAGCTTCTTCTATTATATTATTTTGTGTAGTTACTTGATCATTTTCAACTAGCTCTATATCTAAACCAGTAAGCATTGAAGCTAGGCGGATATTTATACCACTTTTACCTATAGCTTTTGATTTTTGATCACTTGGAAGTGTTATAACTATCTTCTCATCTTCCCCATTTTCATTTTGAACTATCTCAACATTAGATACCATAGCTGGACTCATGATGCGAGATATGAAAAGCTCAGGTACATTTGTGTACTCTATACAGTCGATATTTTCACCACAAAGCTCATCACTTACAGCATTTATACGAACACCCTTAACACCAACAGTTGAACCAACTGCATCTACTTGAGGATGCGTTGAGATAAGAGCTACTTTTGCACGCTGACCTGGGATACGAGCTGCTTTTTCTATGATAACTGAACCATCAGATATTTCAGGAACCTCAAGTTCTAAAAGTGCTTCTAAAAATTTTGGACTTGTACGAGAAAGCTCTATTTGGATACCGTTTTCTTTATCCATCCCAACACGTCTTACTACAGCTTTTATATGGTCACCTACCTTAAAGCTTTCCCCTTTTATACGGCTTTTCATAGGAAGTACTGCACGGATCTCATCTACCTCTATATATGTATTGTTTTTAGAGTCAACTCTTGTAACTTGACCAGAAGCAAGTGTACCTATTTTATTTTTGTATTTATTAAAAAGCTCATCCTCTACAAGTCTTTGGATATGAAACTCTATCTCTTTGTGAAGCCATGAAGCACCAGTCCTGCCATAATCTTCAAGATTGTGTTCTATTTGGAGTTGGTCATCAAGCTCAACTTGATCATCATACTCTCTTGCATCTGTTATAGATATATAAGCTGGAGCTATCTCTTTATCTTGTAATCTCTCATCATCATCAGCTACTACCGTGATCGTTTGAACAATATCTATACTTTTTTTCTTATCATTTATATTAGCTTCAAAAGCTAAGTTTTTCCCTATAACCCTTTTTGCAGTTTGAACAAAAGCAGTTCTTAAAGCCTCTTTTACTTTTTTAGGCTCTAAACCTTTTTCATGTGCGATAGAATCAACGATATCTAAAATTTTTTCCATAGTTATAGCTTCCTTGTTTATGGTATTTCACAAAAAATAATTAATGTTTTTGGGAGATTTCTTATGAAGTTTGAAATTGTATCAAAGATATGATAAAAATGTCTTTAATAGATTTTTTAGTAGAACTTTAATATAATGCAAAACTTTTATAAAGATTAAAGAATATGTAATGGAACTAAAGTTTGCAAGAACAGATATAGATCAAAAACCAAAAAAAGCTGAGATAGACAAGATAGAAGCTCAACTTGAAAAAGAGGATAGTGTAATCTACTATTTTGATAGAGAAAACTCTCATAAAGATCTACTTGAACTTCAAGATTATTTTGAAGCTAAAGGGAAAAGTTTTTATATGAGTGAAGTGAAGTTTGGTCTCGCAGACAATGAATATATGTATCAAGTACATATCATAAACTAAAGATCTGTTATGAGTAAGAAACTATTTATCGAAACTCTTGGGTGTGCTATGAATTCACGCGATAGTGAACACATGATCGCTGAGTTGCATGAAAAAGAGGGTTATGAGACTACAGATGATTTTAAAGAAGCAGATCTTATCTTGATAAATACTTGCTCAGTTAGAGAAAAACCTGTATCTAAACTTTTTTCTGAACTTGGTGTTTTTAACAAAAAGAAAAAAGCAGATGCAAAGATAGGTGTGTGTGGATGCACGGCATCACACCTTGGTGATGAGATAATTAAAAGAGCCCCTTATGTTGATTTTGTATTGGGTGCTAGAAATGTTAGTAAGATAACAGATGTACTTCATAAACCAAAATCAGTTGAGATAGATATAAACTATGATGAGAGTGAATTTGCCTTTAAAGATTTTCGCTCATCACCTTATAAAGCTTATATAAACATCTCTATAGGGTGTGATAAATCTTGTACATACTGCATCGTTCCAAAAACAAGAGGTGAAGAGGTTTCTATACCACTTGACTTGATAGTTGGTGAAGCTGCAAAAGCGGTACAAAATGGTGCTAAAGAGGTCTTTTTACTAGGTCAAAATGTAAATAACTACGGTAGAAGATTTAGCGGTGAACACAAGAGAGTAAACTTCACACACCTTCTAAAAAAACTTAGTGAGATAGATGGACTAGAACGCATCCGTTTTACCTCACCACATCCATTTCACATGGATGATGAGTTTATAGAGGAGTTTGCAACTAACCCTAAGATATGCAAATCTATGCATATGCCACTCCAAAGCGGTTCAACAAAAGTTTTAAAAGATATGAAACGCGGCTACTCAAAAGAGTGGTTTTTAAATAGAGTTGAGAAACTAAAATCAATTTGCCCTGATGTTAGCATCTCAACTGACATCATAGTAGCTTTTCCAGGTGAGAGTGATGAGGACTTTGAAGATACTTTAGATGTTATGAGAAAAGTGAAGTTTGAACAGATATTTTCTTTCAAATACTCACCTCGTCCAGAGACTGAAGCTCAGCATTACACAAATGTGGTTGACCCTGATGTTGCATCACAAAGACTTACACAGCTTCAAGCACTCCATACTGAGTTTGTAGATGAGATAACAAACGCTCAAGAGGGGAAAACTTTTAAAGTTTATTTTGAAGAGTTAAACAGTGATGGTTATGTGAGTGGTAGAACTGATAACAATTTTTCAGTGCGTGTAAAAGGCTCGGAGGAGCTTTTAGGAACTTTTAGAGATGTTAAGATAACATCTTGTGCTAGAACTATGCTCACTGGTGAGTTAGTTGACTAAAAAAGCTCTTCGTTTTTTAGCTTTATGGATAGTCCCTCTTATAGGCTCTATCCTTATCCGCATCTTATACCTCACAAATAAAAAAAACTTCCACGCACCAGACTCTTTAGGTGAACAAAACTTTATAATGGCTTGCTGGCATGGTGAGCTTTTGATGATCCCTTACGCATACACAAGATACAGAAAAAATCCAAAAGTAAAACTTATCATCTCTGAACATTTTGATGGCAACTTAATAGCTAAAACTTTGAGTAAATTTGGCTTTGAATCTATCAGAGGTTCAAGCACAAGAGGTGGTGCAAAAGCTTTAGTTGAGTCACTAAAGAGTATAAAAAATGGTTACGATATAGGGATAACACCAGATGGACCAAAAGGGCCAAGGCACACTATATCTGATGGGATAATAGTTATGGCTCAAAAAACAGATGCAAAGATAGTACTAGTTAGGATAAAGCCAACTAAATACTGGCAGCTAAACTCATGGGATAAGTTTCTTATACCAAAACCTTTTGGGACTATAAATTATTATATAAGTGATTTGGTAGATGTAAAAAACATCGATTTTGAGGACGCAAGAGAACTTTTAAAAAAGGGGTTTAGCGATTATGAGCGTTAAGCTTTCTATCATCTTGACCGCGTTAGGTCTTGTTGTGAGTATGTGGATCTATTTTTTAATAAATCCATCTTATGAAAAATCTATCTTGGCAAAATATCATTATGAGCTAGGGGAATACTCCAAAGCTTACACATTGGCAAATGAAGCTTTTTCTATGGATGTGTATAACAGGATGGCAG
>JAFGVR010000192.1 GCA_016937915.1 Campylobacterales bacterium
ACTTTTACTATTTGTTACGCAAATATTTGCTGGGATTATACAAACACCAGTTAAGAGTGTAAATCTAACTAATAAAACTATAACTATAGATATATCGAATGTTGATGTTGGTATGAGTGGATTTATAATACATAAAATATCTAATGATAAAGAGATGATTTTGAAAAATGTTGTAGTAAGCTCTTTTGATGCAACAAATGGTTTAGCTACACTTTCTATGAGTGATTATGAAGATTTAAAAAATCAAGCTCTTCCTCGTGGTAGATGGAGTGTTGATATTGGAGATACTGTTGTATTAGCTTTTGGTTATAATCGTGCTCTTTTGATTGCACCAAATGAAGATATATATCATCGTATTTCTAAAGCTGTAAATGTTCAATGGATACATCCAGATATATTTGCAACTATTCTTTCGTTGAATGCTCATCCAACACCTTTAAAAGAGGATTTTTCAGATGTGAGTAGTACTGCTTCTATTGGGCTTATATATTTTTATATAAAAGAGAAGTTCTACACAGTAGATGCAAATAGCTTTAAAGTTTTATCTATCTCATCAGCTCCACTTGGTGATAAAGTGACAAACTTACCGTTTTATACTAGACTTGGAAAGATTGAGAACAATTGGTGGAACTTTGGTGAGGGGACTGACCAGCTAGAAGATTATAACTCATACTACAAAGCTTTACTTTTAAAATACAATCCACAACTTAGAGGAGAATTATAAAAATGATAGATGCTAAACACCTAAAAAAATTCGCACAAATCGTTGGCGATGAAAATATCTACAGTGACAAAGCTCACCTTATAGCTTACTCTTATGATGCTACAAGAGAGCATTTTGAGCCAGATGCAGTTATATTTCCAAGAGATGAAAATGATATAAGTGAAGTTTTAAAATACTGTAACGAACATAAAATTATCATAGTCCCTCGTGGAGCTGGTAGTGGTTTCACTGGTGGTGCATTACCAAGCAATGGCGGTATAGTTCTTGCTATGGAAAAATACATGAACAAAATCCTAGAGATAGATGTTAAAAACATGGTAGCAGTTGTTCAACCTGGTGTTGTAAATATGGACTTACAAAGAGCTGTTGAAGAGGTTGGACTTTTTTATCCTCCAGACCCTGCTAGTCAAGAGTATTCAACTATTGGTGGAAATGTAAGTGAAAATGCTGGTGGTATGCGTGCTGCAAAGTATGGCATCACAAAAGATTATGTAATGGCTACACGAGCAGTTTTACCAAATGGTGACATCATTAAAGCTGGTAAAAAAACTATCAAAGATGTAGCAGGTTACAACATAAGTGGTATTCTTGTAGCATCTGAGGGTACTTTAGCAGTTTTAAGTGAGATAACACTTCGTCTTATCCCAAAACCAAAGATGACAAAAACCGCTATGGGGATATTTCCAACGGTTAACGCGGCAATGGAAGCTGTGTATAAAACTATGGCAAGTGGTGTAACACCTGTTGCTATGGAATTTTTAGATAACTTAACTATCAGAGCAGTTGAGCAAACATTTAAAAAAGGGCTTCCTGTTGATGCTGGAGCTTTACTTGTAACTGATGTTGATGGAAACCTAGAAGAGGACTTGAACTTCCAACTCTCACAGATTGAGAAAGTGTTTTTTGAAAATGGATGCAGTGAGTTTAAGATAGCAAAAGATAAAAAAGAAGCAGCAGATATATGGTTTGCAAGACGAAATGCATCTCCAGCTTTAAGTGTATATGGAAGTAAAAAGTTAAATGAAGATGTTACAGTTCCAAGAGCAAAGCTACCTGAACTTTTAGAAAAATTTTATGCCATAGCTGATAAGTACGATATAAAAATCCCATGTTTTGGTCATACAGGTGATGGTAATGTTCACACAAATGTTATGGTTGATGGGAAAGATCCTGAACAAGTAAAAATCGGCTATAAAGCTATAGAAGAGGTTTTTCAAGCTACAATCGATCTTGGTGGAACTTTAAGTGGAGAACATGGCATAGGACTTGCAAAGGCACCTTATATGGGGATGGCATTTACTAATGAGGAGATGGCTTTATTTAAATCTATTAAACTTGCATTTGATCCAAACAACATATTAAATCCTGCGAAGATGGGACTTAAATAATTCAACATGGATAAAACAAAACTTTATAAACTGTTTCATCATATAAAGTTTTTCATAGGTACATTTGTTGACAAAGAGCTAACCCTCTTTGCAGCAAGTCTTAGTTTTTATACTATTTTTACTATCATCCCACTTTTACTTATCATCCTTGGTTTACTTACATCGATGCCAAACTTTTCAGAACACTATGAGACTATAAAAAACTTTATATTTTCAAACCTTATGCCTGTAAACTCTGAAGCTATAATGCAACATATAGACGGTTTTTTACAAAATGCTGGAAAGATGGGAGTACTTGGTTTTGTGATGGTTTTAGTTGCATCTCTTCTGTTTTTTAAAAATTTTGAATACATAGTAAATAAGATATTTGATGCAAAGCCTCGTGGCATTTGGGATAGCATCACAACCTACTGGACAATGGTAACACTAACACCCATAGCACTTGGTGTATCATTTTACATAACTGGTTATATAGCCACACTTATGGCTTCAAACTCAATAACATCTGGTCTAAATATTTTACCGCTTGTTCCATACATAATCATTTGGGGTCTTTTCTTCTTACTTTTTCAAACAAGTGCAAATACAAAGATAGAACCAAAAGCTTCAGCACTTAGTTCATTAATAGTATCTGTAGTCTTTAATATATCTAAAAATGCTTTTATATACTATGTGTTTTTAAATAAATCATATAGCACCATTTATGGATCGTTTGCGATACTTATGTTTTTATTTTTATGGATATATCTATCTTGGATAATTTTTATTTACGGTTTAAAGCTTTGTCATATTTTTAATCAAATTTATACAAATAAAACAATCACTGATACAACAAAATTAGCGTAAAA
>JAFGVR010000023.1 GCA_016937915.1 Campylobacterales bacterium
ACGAGTGTGGCTTGGGTAGTTTCTTTTATAGGATTTAATGTAACAAAACTATTAGTATAGAAGATGAGATTTTCTCATCTTCTTATTTTTTGTTCTCTTCTTTATTGATTATGGAGTCATCATATGGATCAAGGTGTGCATTGATGACCCACTCTTCACTTTGGTTAAGCTTCATAATTTTATCTTCTATCTTATCCCCAACGCTGTGAGCTTTTATCAAAGATATGCCTTCGTTAAAAACCAAATGTACATCTACAAAATTCGTGTGGCCTGATTTTCTTGTTTTGAGGTAGTGATAGTCACTTATCAACTCTTCGCTTGAAATGATATTTTTTATTTTATCTACAATTTCCTCATCAAGTGCAGCATCTAAAAGGATATAGACACCATCTTTTATAATCTCATATGCTGAGTAAATGATATAAATAGAGATAATGATACCCATGATAGAGTCTATAAGATGAATACCAGTAGCGTAGATAAGGAAAAGAGAAATTAAAATAGCTCCATTACTTAAGACATCTGTTTTATAATGCAAAGCATCAGATTTTATAACCATATTGTTAGTTTTCTTTGCAACATAATTTAGAAAAATAACCAATGCAATAGTGAGCACTAATGAGATAAACATAACCAAAATAGAGGTGTCTAAGTATTGGACACTCTCTTTTGTATAGAGTTTTTCAATAGCTTGGTAAAAAATAAAGATACCAGATACAGTGATAACAGTTCCCTCTATAACAGCAGCAAGTGCTTCAATTTTGCCTTTACCATAGTTAAATGTTTCATTTGCCCCTTCTTCTGCTTTGTTGATAGCAAAGTAGTTAAATGCAGAGACAATAAGGTCTAAAACAGAATCTATGGCTGAAGCTAGAACAGCTACTGAACCACTCATAATACCAATAGCGAGTTTCATTACAACTAAAATACCAGCTGTTGAACTAGAGATAATAGTAGCTTTTTTTTGTAATGTCATGTAAGAATTCCCAAATTTTTTTTGAATTATACCAAATAAATTGAGATGACTAAAGAAATGAGTGGTTAAAAAAGAGGAGATAAAACGTAAGGAGGTTGCTTATGTTTGTTATTGTTTACGTTTTATCCCCAATAATGTTGGTTACAATCAAATTGTAATTAAATAGACTAAAAATAATATAATTGTTACATATTAAAAAATATTTTATAAATACAATTAATTTTTATACACATTCATACACGAACAGTGAAGGCTTCCATGCTCACGTATAAAGACTCTTGCATCAACACCTATGACATCTTTATCAGGGAAAAATAGTTTTAATAATTCAATGACAACTTCATCGTTTTTTTCGCTATATGTTGGGACTATAAGAGCACCATTGATAAAAACAAAGTTCAGATATGTAGCAGGTAATCTGTGGTTGTGAAAACTATTTTTTTGAGGAAGAGGAAGTGGGATGAGGTTCAAACCTGTTTGTTCTAACTCTTTTTCCATCTTGCTAAGTTCTTCAAAATGTTCATCTTCTTTATCGTAGCACTTTACATAAGCGATAGTTTTTTCATCTAAAAATCTTGCCAGCGTATCTACATGTGAATCTGTATCATCACCAAAGAGTGCGCCATTTTCTAGCATAATAATTTTTTCTAAATCAAATAATTTTGTAATTTTATTTAAAACTTTCTCTTGTGAGAGATGGTTGTTTCGGTTGTCATTGAAAAGACATTTTTGTGTTGTTAGTAGTATGCCTTGACCATTGGAATCTATACTGCCACCTTCTAAGATAAATGCTTCATCAATAAGTTCACCTTTTAAGTATCCCTTCTCAAAAAGGTGTTTTGTGACTTGATTATCCAAGCTGGCTTCAAATTTTCCACCCCAAGCATTGAAGGTAAAGTTGTATGTTTTTTTAACACCATCTTCATAAAAGTCTATCCCGCCAAAATCTCTAATCCAAGTGTCATTTGTCACTACTTCTACAAAGATGAGATTTTCACTCGTTGGTAGTAGATTTGAAACTTCTTTTGGATTACTTGAAAGCACTATACACTTTTGATATTTGATAACTTGAGTTATAAAGTTTATATACGCATTTTGTATCTCTTTGATAGAGTGTTGCCAATCTAGTTGTTGTAGTGGGAAAACGACAAGAAGTGCCTCTTGTTCTTCCCATTCAGCTTGTAACCTTTTAGCCACTTTGATATCCTATTTTTTTGTGGAATTATCCTATAAAATGATTTAAAAATCAAATTTAGGTTTTTTTGCTAGAATGATACTATATTTGTAATGAGGATAGTCATTGTTTGATGAAGTAAGAAGCAATAGCATAAATCAGATAAATGTCATAGCCATACTCTTTGCTGGCGTTTTTGCTTTTATATCGGCTTTTATTATTATATTTAACGAATATAGAGAGTTTGAAAAAGAGACAATCACCATAGAAAAAGAGTATATTCAAACTCAAAAAAGAGTTGCTGTACAACAAACTTCTCGTTTATATAGGCTCATAAACTATAGATACAATGAGTATATTACAAAGCCACCACTTACTTTATATAGCCTTATTGCAAAAGAGATAGAAGTTGTGTTGGATGATATGCATGATGGAAGCTATCTTTTTGTTTTTGATGAGAATGTCAATACAGTATATGAATCAAAATATGTTAATCTCACAAGAAGTATCCGAAAAAACATAGTAGATATAGCTAAAACACATGATGGGTTTTATAACTTTAAAACTATAAAAGAGGGAAAAAATATAGATAATATCTCATTTATAAGAGAGTTTAAAACACTAGGATGGACTATTGGTAGTGGAGTTGATTTAGCAGAAATTGAGAGAGTTTTAGAGAAAAAACGCCAAGAACACCAAAATAAAGTCACAGGATTTATCCTAAAAATTATAACTTTAACACTTTTTTTATACTTAGCAAGTATATTAAAATATAGATACATTACAGATAGGATAACCAATGAAGTCAAATTTATCATTACTTCATTTAAAAAAGCTTCAACTGATTATAGATTTATAGATAGAAATAAGATAAAGTTATCAGAATTTAGAGAAATCACTTCTCATGCAAACAGTATGATAGCAAAGATAAAAGAGAAAAATATAGCACTAGAAGATTTGAATGAAAATCTTGAGAATTTGGTAG
>JAFGVR010000193.1 GCA_016937915.1 Campylobacterales bacterium
ATATAACTTATGGTACAAACAATGAGTTTGGATTTGATTATCTGCGTGATAATATGAGCTACTCTATAGAGCAAAAATCTCAAAGAAATTACTCTTTTGTTATAGTGGATGAAGTTGACTCAATCCTTATAGATGAAGCTAGAACTCCACTTATCATCTCAGGTCCTACAAACAGAACTTTAAGAGATTTTATTCAAGCAAATACAATTGCTATGAAGATGGTAAAAGATGAACATTTTACAGTTGATGAGAAAGATAAAGTTATCCTTATCACAGAAGAGGGTATAACTAAAGCTGAAGAGCTTTTTGGAGTTGAGAATCTTTATAGTGCTGAGAACTCTTCACTTCCACACCTTTTAGATCAAGCATTAAAAGCTAACTATCTTTTTGAGAGAGATGTTGATTATGTTGTAAACAACGGTGAGGTTGTGATAGTTGATGAGTTTACGGGTCGTCTTAGTGAGGGGCGTCGTTTCTCTGAGGGTCTGCACCAAGCACTTGAGGCTAAAGAGGGTGTAGAGATAAAAGAGGAGACACAAACTCTAGCAGATATAACATTTCAAAACTACTTTAGGATGTATGACAAACTAGCTGGTATGACTGGTACTGCTGAGACTGAAGCTACAGAGTTTGCTCAGATATACGGACTTGATGTTGTGTCTATACCTACAAATATCCCAGTGGCTAGAAAAGATCTAAACGACCTTATCTATAAAACAGAAGCGGAAAAATTCTCAGCAGTTATCAAAAAGATAAAAGAGCTTGGAAAAACTGGTCAGCCAGTACTAATTGGTACTGCATCGATTGATAAATCTGAAGTTTTACATGAACTGCTTAAAAAAGAAAAAATTGCTCATACTGTTTTAAATGCTAAAAACCATGAACAAGAGGGTGAGATAATCAAACACGCTGGAGCTAAAGGTGCAGTTACAATTGCTACAAACATGGCTGGTCGTGGGGTTGACATCAAAGTAAATGATGAAGTAAAAGCTCTAGGTGGGCTTTATATCATAGGTACTGAGAGACACGAAAACCGCCGCATCGACAATCAGCTTCGTGGTCGTAGTGGTCGTCAAGGTGATGCTGGTACTTCACAGTTTTACCTATCTTTAGAA
The DNA here is from genome assembly GCA_016937915.1 of Campylobacterales bacterium. Classification (GTDB taxonomy): domain Bacteria; phylum Campylobacterota; class Campylobacteria; order Campylobacterales; family Sulfurimonadaceae; genus Sulfurimonas. The sequence goes on from JAFGVR010000193.1 coordinate 1,116, forward strand.
GATAACCTTTTACGCATCTTTGGAAGTGATAAGATAAAATCTATCATGGAGAGACTAGGTGTTGAAGATGGTGAGTATATAGAGTCAAAAATGGTTACGCGTGCAGTTGAAAAAGCTCAGAAAAAAGTTGAAAATATGCACTATGAGGGACGTAAGCACATAGTTGAGTATGATGATGTTGCAAATGAGCAAAGAAAAATCATCTACAAATTTAGAAATCAACTTCTAAATCCTGAGTTTGACATATCTGCTAAGATAGATGAAGTAAGAGTTGAGTATATCAACCATATATTTGGTGAATGTGGCATCTTTGATGGGGCTGCGAGGGAAGACTTTAACCTTGAAAAACTAAAAGATGTTTTAAAAGAGGGGATAAATCTTGATATAGATTTAGAGAAATTATCTGCACTTGATTATGATGAACTGTTTGAGGGTGTAACAGCTACAGTAAAAGAGTACTACGACAAAAAAATGGGTGTTTTAGAAGAGAGCATCAGGCATGAGGTTGAGAGGGAGTTATATTTAAAAGAGTTAGACTCTGCTTGGCGTGAGCATCTGTATGCGATGGATAACATGAAAACAGGTATAAGACTTCGTGCATATAACCAAAAAGATCCACTTGTTGAGTATAAAAAAGAGAGTTTTAACCTTTTTGGTGAGCTTATAAATGACATTAAATTCAACACCATAAAAACTCTTCACATAATCCAGTTTAAAATGGAATCAGCAGAGGATGAAGCTAAAAGAATGGCTAGACAGATAGAGATGCAAAGAGAAGCAGATGAAGCAGCTATGAGGTTAAATCTATCACAAAAAAGTGATGAATCACAAATATCTGATAAAAAAGTAGCTAGAAATGAGCCTTGTCCATGTGGAAGTGGTAAAAAATATAAAGCTTGTTGTGGAAAAAGCGGACCTAAAAAAGGTGTGTTTGCATCTTGAAGCAAAAAATAATCCCATATCTAGTTAGAAGATTTTTAAGGTTTGACAACGAGCAACCTTTTATCTTCCTTTCAGCTTTACTTGCATTTTTGGGCATCTCATTGGGTGTCATGGTTTTACTTGTAGCTATGGCACTTATGAATGGTTTTGATAATGAGTTTAAAAAAAAGCTAACTATCATGAACTACCCCCTTACAGTCTTACCAAAGTTTTATGGCTCTGTAAATGAGAGTTTGTTAAATGACTTAAAAACAGAGTTTCCAAACCTAGCTTTTAGCCCTTATGTTTACTCTTCTATCATGACTAGAAGTGGTTCAAGTTTAGAGGGTGGATATATATTTGGGGTTGATTTTGAAAATGAAGCAAAGGTAAATAGTGTAGTTGCAAAGGCTATAAAAGATAATAACGATTTTGGTAAATTTGATGTTTTGATAGGTAAAACTTTAAAAGATGAATTTGCTTTAGCTATAGATGATAAACTTATGTATATATTTACAAATGCAGATCCAAACGGTTTTTCTGTAACCCCAAAGATAAAACGCTTTGAGGTTAAAGGTGTGTTTGATTCTGGACTCTCAGCTTATGATAAGGCTTATAGCTACACCACTTTAGCATCTATGCAATCAATGTTGCATCTTTCATCAAACCATTATCACGGTATCCATATTTTTTCAGATAATCCTGAAAAAGATATTTTAAAAATCAAAGAAAAACTTCCAAATAATGTAACTATCAAAGGTTGGTGGGAAGATAATGTCAACTTTTTTGCAGCACTAGAGCTTGAAAAAACATCCCTTTTTATAGTGCTTATGCTTA
>JAFGVR010000194.1 GCA_016937915.1 Campylobacterales bacterium
ATCCAGCTTTTTCAAGTTCAGCTCGCATCCCCTGAATAGTTACAAAGTTTTCTATCGAATCTGGCAAATATGTATAGGCATCTAGATTTTTTGAAATTGCACCGCCAACATAAGGCAAAATTTTATGAAGATAAACATCACGCATCTTTTTTAAGATATTTTTATTTTCATCTTTCATAAACTCTAAAATAACAACAAGACCATCTTTTTTTAACACTCTATTAAACTCATAAAAAGCTTCTTGACGCTCCACAACATTTCTAATTCCATAAGTAATACTAAGGATGTCTGCACATCCATCTTCAAGTGGAATCTCTGTAGCTTTTGATATATGGTAGTTATATTCTGGAAACTTTTTGCGTGCTACATCAACCATCCCATTTGATGGATCAACACCGAAAAGCTCATTTATAGTTACACCAGCTTTATTTGCTTGTTTCTCCCAGTAACCCATCATATCACCAGTTCCACAAGCTACATCTACTATCTTTTCTATAGATTTCTTACCGTAAAACTCAAATGACAAATCACACGCTTTTTTCCTCCAAGATATATCCACACCCATACTCATAACACGGTTTGCAGTGTCATAAGTTGGTGCGATATCATCAAACATAGAAACTATTTTTTGTTGTTTTTGTGTATTTTGATTATCCATTTTCACCTTCCCTTTTCATCCAGACAATTATATCTGCCTCTTCTTTTCGTATATTTAAATAGCTAAATTTTTCAAATATATTTTTAAAACTATCATTACCATCCATAGTTGGTGAGAGATAACAAAGATAAGTGTTAACAAACTCTTTTGAGAGTTCAAACATCACCTCACTACCCTCAATCATTATATTTTTATACTCTTTAAGTTTTTCAAAATCACTCTCTATAAAAACTTTTCTTCCATCAACATTAAATAAAGGGATAGTTTTATCAAACTCTTTTGATTTTGAGATTATCAAAATATCTGGAGCTTTCCCATTTATAAGCCTTGCATCAAGAGTTGGTCTATCTACTCTAACAGTGTTTCCACCAATAACGAGTAAATCACAAACATCTCTCATAGCGTGAACATTTTCTCTGGAGTTTTTTGTACTGATAACTCCACTTTTTGTCGAACCGTTTAATCGTTGAGCCCATTTAAAAAAGACAAATCTTTTATCTATCCAGCGATTAAAAGGTTCAAGGAGTAGATCACACTCATCTTTTAAGATGCCACACTCAACATCTATACCGCTTTTTTGCACTATAACATTTCCACCTGCAGCAGCTTTATTTGAATCAATTGAGCCAACATATAGTTTTTTTATCCCCAAAACAGAGATAAGATTTGCACAAGATGGGGTTTTGCCTATGTGTGAGCATGGTTCAAGTGTAGTATAAAGTGAACACTTCTCAAAGATGCCATTATGTTTCTTAATCAAAAAATCGTGTATATCGTGTGATGAAGTTAATTCTAAAATAGATTTATCGTTTGTAAGTTTAAAATATGCATATTGCAAAGCATTTACTTCAGCGTGTGGAGTTCCAGCTTTTTTATGAGCTTCAACTGAGAGTATCTCACCATATTTACCTATGATGCAACACCCTACAGCTGGATTAGGATATGTTAATCCCTGATACTTCCAAGCCTCATTTAAGGCTAGGTTCATATAAAAGTTATTGTCTATTACCATTCAAAGTAAGTTTTAGCTTTTGATATCTCGCCAAAATCTACGACAACCTCTTCGCCACCAACTTCAAGAAATATCTTTGTATCTTCAACTTTTTTCAAAATACCTTTTATCTTATCTTTTTGACGAAGAGTTATTTGAGTATTTTCACCTATAGATAATTTAAAATGTTCTATAGTTTTTAATTTTCTCTCAATCCCGGCACTACCAACTTCCATCCTGTACTCACCAGAAACTGGAGGGTTTGTATCTAGAAGAGGTGAGATCATATGACTAAGTTCTGCACAAGCATCAAGCGAAACTGGTTTTCTTTTTCCATTTTCAATTTCAGATGAAACTACAGATATTCTATAAATAGTCTCATCAAACTCACTAACTGTAGATATGTCATAAAGTTCCATACTCATTGATTCAACTAATGATCTTATATCAGATTCTAAACTCACTCTAATCCTTCGCTATTTTTTTAAAAAGCTCTTCTATATTTTGAGCATACTTCAAATGCTCATCAAATTCAAAGCTAAGTTTAGGGCATTTGTACCAACCCTGATCCTTTAAGCAATAATCTTCTATTATTGGCCTAGCTTTTTTCAGTTGTTTTATAAAAAAACTTTTCTCTTGTTCATTAAAATAACTAGGGTCTATGTAAACTTTTGCATCATCACGACCCCTAGAACACTTCACCTCTATAACATCAAGTTCATGTAAACGAGCATCGTTTAGCTGACTTAAAGCTTCTGGTATCAACTCAGCTAAAATAGCTTCTGTTCTTTTTAGCTTTATCTGTGCATCTGTCACTATATATCCCTTAAATTATAAAGAAACTTCTTGTTCAACTCTTTTAAATGTCTCTATAACATCGCCAACAACAACATCTTCATAACCTTTAATACCAACACCACATTCATAACCATTTCCAATCTCTTCAACATCATCTTTGAAGCGTTTTAGTGATGTAAGCTCACCTTCGTGGATAACTACACCATTACGGATAACACGAACGAGACCACCGCGGATAAGTTTACCATCTACAACTACACATCCAGCAATCATACCTTTTGGAGTTTTAAATGTATCTCTAACATCAGCCTGACCTGTGTTTTCTTCGTTGTATTTTGGTGCCATCATACCTGTAAGCATACCAGTCACATCATCAAGTAGTTGATATATGATAGAGTAGTTTCTTATCTCTATACCTCTTTGTTTTGCTAATGCTTTTACTGAACCAGTTGGACGAATATTAAATCCTAAAAGGACACAGTTATCACTTGTAGATGCAAGTTCAACATCATTTTCAGTTATACCACCAACACCAGCAGAGATAACATTTACTTTTACCTCTTCATTTCTAAGCTCATTTAATGAAGTTTTTAACGCTTCAAGTGAACCATGAACATCAGCTTTAAGTACAACTTTTAGAGTTTTAAGTCTTCCCTCAGCTATCATTGCAGTCATATCTTCTAAAGTTGATTTAGTTGAGTGCGAAAGCTCTTTATGTCTCTCATATTCACGTCTTTTTTGAGCATACTCTTTAGCTTCTTTATCACTATCCATAGCTTGCATAATCTCACCAGCTGGTGGTACACTATCAAGCCCAGCAACTTGAGCAGTATGACTTGGAAGTAACTCTTTTACCCTTTGACCGTGTTCATCAGTTAAAGCTTTTACACGCCCATAAGATGAACCACAAACTACATAGTCCCCAACTTTAAGCGTACCGTTTTGAACAATAACAGTTGCAACTGGTCCACGCCCTTTTTCTAAAGATGATTCAACAACAGCAGCTTTAGCTTTTACTTTTTCATTTGCCTTAAGCTCTAAAACTTCCGCAGTAATAAGAATGTTTTCAAGTAAATCATCTATACCCATACCACTTTTTGCAGATAATGGAACAAACTCTATATCACCGCCCCAATCAACTGGATTTAAACCAAGCTCTGCCATCTGAGCTTTTACCATATCAGGATTTGCAGTCTCTTTATCCATTTTATTAAGTGCTACGATAACCGGAGCACCTGATTCTTGAGCAAGTTTAACAACCTCTTTTGTCTGAGGTTTTACACCATCATCGGCAGCTACCACTATGATAATAATATCTGTAACATCCGTACCTCTTTGACGCATAGCACTAAATGCAGCGTGACCTGGAGTATCTAAGAAAGTGATGGCTTTTCCATGTTGTTCAATTGTATAAGCACCTATATGTTGAGTGATACCGCCAGCTTCTGTTTCAGTTACTTTTGCTTTACGGATAGCATCTAAAAGTGATGTTTTACCATGATCAACATGTCCCATAATCGTGATAACAGGTGGTCTCTCTTTTGCATTTGGATCAGCTTCTATATCGTGCTTTAAGTCCTCTTCATAATTGAACTCATTTTTAGGGTCAATTACAGTCACCTCCACACCAAACTCTTCAGAAAGAATTTCAATCTCATCATTTCCTAAAAAGTCATTTTTCGTCATCATCATACCAAGTTCAAAAAGAACTTTGATAACTTCACCCATAGGACGGTTTATCTTCTCAGCAAATTCATATACACGGATATCTTCAGGAATCTCTACATGAGTCACAACTTCATCATTTTGTTTTTTAGCATTTGTATATTTTTTAACTTTTTCTTTACGAACTTTTCTTTTTCCAGCTTGCTGCTGTTTATTTGAATTTCTACCAACAGGTTTTGCCACTTTTACTTTTTTAACTTCTGGCTCTATTGGTGCACGCTCAGTCATATTTAAATCTAAAAGTGTAACTTGATCTTCCATATCCATAGATACTTCAGCCATAGACCCACCAAAGATATCTAACTTAACACCCTGTTCAT
>JAFGVR010000195.1 GCA_016937915.1 Campylobacterales bacterium
TATCCCTATTTTTCTATTTCAATTTTAACATCTTAGAAATAAGAAAACTGATTTTACTGGTTCGATTTTAGGGGTGCATTATAAAGAGAGTTTTTTAGAAAAACAGCTGCTCTTGGTGCTACAGCGATCGCGGGTACAAGTCTTTTAGCATCTGAAGATGATCATGCAATTATTCACCATCCAAAATGGGGTCAATCATGGGGTGATCCTGTAACAAAAAATCTGTATGGTGTTCCATCTAAGTATGAGCATAACAACACTAGAAGATATACTAAACTTCTAGCATCTGGTAACTACAGAGCATCTATTGCAGTTACACCAATTCATGAATCAGAAGGTATCATTACTCCAAATGGTCTTTTCTTCTCAAGATGTCATGGTGGTACAGCTCACATAGATCCAAAAGAGTTCCGTCTTATGATAAATGGTCTTGTTGAAAAGCCAATAGTACTTACTCTAGATCAACTTAAAAAATATCCAAGAGTTACTCGTACTCACTTCATTGAGTGTCCAGCTAATGGTGGTCAAGAGTGGCGTGGACCTCAGTTTAACTCATTACAATTTGCAAAAGGGTTTATGAGTAGTGCTGAGTGGACAGGTGTTTACATCAAAACTATCTTAGATGATCTTGGTCTTAAGCCAAATGCTAGATGGATGCTTGCAGAGGGTAGTGATAACTCAGAGATGGGTAGATCTGTGCCAATCGATAAAGTACTTGATGATGCTATGGTTGTATGGGGTCAAAATGGTGAGGCACTTCGCCCTGAACAAGGTTATCCTGTAAGATTATTACTTCCAGGTTGGGAGGGTAACTTGTGTGTTAAATGGCTTAAGCGTTTAGAGTTCTCAGATGAGCCATGGTTTGCAAAAGAGGAGACTTCTAAATATACTGCTCTTAAACCAAACGGTAAAGCTGTTCAACACTTCTATGCAAATGAGGTTAACTCAACTGTTGTAACACCTTCACCAGAAAAACCTTGGACAGATGTTAAAAAAGGTGACTGGGTAGAGATCGAAGGTCTTGCATGGTCTGGTATGGGTACTATTACTGGTGTTGATATCTCTTTTGATGGTGGAAAAACTTATAAAGAGGCTAGCCTTAAAGGTCTTGTTCTTCCAAAATCTTGGACTAGATGGAGTTATATGTATCAGTATGACGGTAGTGAGCAACTTCTACTTACTTCTCGTGCAATGGATGATGCTGGATATATCCAACCAACTGTTGATGAAGAGACATCTGTAATGGGTGTTGAGTCAGTTTATCATAGAAACGGTGTAGAGACTTGGGAAGTATTACCAAAAGAGGGTGTAGTTAACCATGTTCAAATCAGAACACCAGGAGGAGTAAAAAATGCTTAATAAATTAAATAAAAAATTAATTGTTTCTGCTTCTGTTATAGCAGCTGCATTACTTGCAACTGGTTGTACTGAAGGTGCAGCTCCTGCTGATAGTATAGTTAAAAAACCAAGTATTGATGGTGGTGTTTATTATCCTATAGCTAATGGTCAAACAGGTCCTTATAAAGTTAACGAACAAGCTTACTCTATGGCACTTAACCATGGTAGAGTTCCAACTGCAAATGAACTGGCTGCTTGGGATAAAGATATCCAAGGTGTAAGAACTGGAAACAGAGGTCTTCCTGAGGGTAAAGGTACTGTTAATGAGGGTGAAGAGCTTTATGAAGCTCAGTGTGTAATGTGTCACGGTGACTTTGGTTCAGGTGGTGGTGGATACCCAGCACTATCTAAAGGTAACGCTTATGAGATGCAAAAAACACTTCAAAACCAAAGAAATCTACCAGACAATGATGGTCCAGTTCGTGTATTTGGTTCATACTGGCCAGAAGCTAGTACACTTTGGTGGTACATTAGAGATGCGATGCCTCATACAAAATCTAAAACTTTAACTGATGATGAGACTTATGCACTTTCTGCTTACATTCTTTATGTAAATGAGATGGAGATTGATGGTGAGCCTGTAGAGGATGAATTTGAACTTAATCAAGATAACTTCAAACTTATCAAGATGCCAAATAAAGATGGTTTTGAACCAAATATCGAGGGTCCAACTGCTTTAGATGATGTAAGAGCTTATTATGCAAACCCAACAAATTTTGGTGCTAAAAAAGTAGATCCTGCACAGAGATGTATGACAAATTGTCAAACTGAGACAGCAGAGATTGTTCGTATCCAAAATGGTGGTATCAGTGAATTCCATCCTCCAATGTCAATAGTAAGAGATCTACCTGTAGAAAAAGGTGATGGAGCTCATAAAGTAACTTTTGATGCTAAAAAAGCTTATGAAGAATCTTGTACAATGTGTCATGGCTCATTCGCACCAGCTGCAAAAGATAAAGCTGCTTGGGAACCATTCTTAGGTAAAGGTATGGCTGCTGTTTATAAAAACGGTTTAGAGGGTACTGAGATGGGTATGCCAGCTCGTGGTGGTTCGTCATTAACTGATGATGAGTTTAAAAGTGTAGTTGACTACATGGTAAATTTTAAATAAAGGAAAAAAAATGGATAGAAGAAATTTCTTGAGTATTACTCTTGGTTCATTAGCACTAGCAGCAATCCCTGCTAGTGTTAAGGCTGAAGATTTTAGAAAATCAAAACCTGCTGTATGGACTGCTCATACAATCGAAGATGCAATAGCTAATATGTATGGAAGCAAAAAATTAGAGATGACTGATGAGATCAAACTTTCAGTTGCTAATGTTTCATCAACAGATACTAAGAAAAAAGCTACTGCTGCTAATGGTGGTGCAGTTCCAGTTGATTTTAAAACTGATGCAAATGTTAAAAACATCGCTGTACTTCAAGATGCAAACCCTGAATCTGCTGTTATGGTAATTGATTGCAATGAGTTTTCTGTAAACGATTATGGTATCAAAATCAAAATGGGTAAACCAGGTAAAGTTGTTATAGTAGCTGAGACTACTGATGGAAGATTAATAGGTGTACAACAAGATGTAGATGTTGCACTTGGTGGATGTGAAGGTTAATAAAGGAGATTAATATGGGAAGCATGAGAATTAAAGCAAAAGAAAAAAATGGAATAGTTGAAGTAAAAACTATGTTCAAACACGATATGACAACTTACAACCAAGCTGAGAAAAAAACTGGTGATAGAGAAAATGCTAACTTTATCACTCATATCAGTGGTACTGTAAATGGTAAAACCGTTATAGATATGTCAACAAGTCAGTTCCTATCTAAAAATCCTATCATCACTTTTGGTTTCAGAGGTAAAAAAGGTGATGAATTAACTCTTACTTGGGTTGATCGTAAAGGTGAAACTGATACTGATACAGAAAAAATCAAGTAGGTTTTTTATGTTTAGCACTGTTTTTAAATCTTTAATCTTTTTTTTAGTTCTGTTTTCATTTGCAGATGCTAGAGATATAGATTTAGACGGTGCCTTGCAAAAAGCAAATAAATCGCAAAAGCATTTGTTTGTTTTTTTGCATCAAACAGATTGTGGTTATTGTGAAAGTATGAGACAATTTACTTTCGAAGATGAAAAAATCAAACCATTTATAAAAGATAGATTTGTTTATGAACATATCAATGTAAAAGAGGATGATGTTGTAACATTTCAAGATTTTAAAGGAAATGGTAGAGATTTTGCAAAACATATAGGTTATAACTTTTATCCAACATCTTTATTTTTTGACAAAGATGGTGAACTTGCTTTTGTGGAAGTTGGTTATATCGATAAAAAAGATATCCCAAATGAAACAAGATTTTATGAGATTTTAGAGTATGTAGATTCAGGTCTATATAAAAAGATGGATTTTAATGTATCAAAATAGTGAAGGTTTTGTAAAAGGGCTTTATATAGCAAATAAAGATAAAACTAGATCATCAAAAGATGCTATCTCTTTAGATGAGGGTGGTGTGATTGGTGATAAGTTTTATGGTAAAAAAATTGAGCGTTCAGTTCTTATAGCATCTCTTGATAGCTATAAAATAGCTCAAGAAAATGGTATAGAAGCACACCATGGCTCACTAGGTGAAAATATCTTGATAGATATAAATCCATACGGGTTGAGCTTAGGGGATAAGATTTGTATTGGCGAAGTTGAGCTTGAGATTACACATAACTGTACGCTATGTCAATCTCTCTCAAAAGTTGATGGGAAACTCCCAGAAGTTTTAAAAGATGATAGAGGGATCTTTTCAAAAGTGGTAAGATCAGGAACTATAAAAAAAGACGACAAAGTCGTTATATCACAAAAGGAGAGTGTATGAGTAAATTTTATTCTATGTTAGTAGCAGCACTAGTAGCTGTTTTTATGGTTGGTTGTTATGCACAGCCAGAAGTTGCAAAACAACCTAGTAAGCCACAAGATATTCAGATATTTAGTGCAGATAATAGTGATGGTAAAATCACTAAAGAGTCTATCGAAGAGGGTTTTAAAAGTGTTGGTATGACTATAGTTGGTAACAACAATATGAATGCACCTTTTACTCAAAGATTTAACGATGGTAAAGATTATGAGACATACCGTCTTATGTTTACACACAATACAGATTTAGTTGCAAAATTAGCAAAAGATTATCCAAGTATCGGTCTTATCTCACCACTTAGTACATCTGTTTATTCAAAAGATGGTAGTGTGATGAAAATCTCTACACTTACACTTCAAGGTATGTCAAAGATCACTGGTATCTCTCAAGATAACGAGATTTTACAAGCTATCGCTAAAAATATGAACGATGCACTAAAAGCTGCTATGCCAAATGGTAAGTTTGATTTTGTTGATTATAAGATAGAAGCTCCAAAAGGTGACCTTGTAACAACTTTTACTGCTACAATTGAGGGTGATGATTTAGAAGAGGAGAAAGAGGGTTTCCAAGAGGAACTTGAAGCTGAACTAGAGCCTGTTGGATTTATCGTAGCTGGTTTTGTTAACCTAAACAATAAATTTGAGGGTACTGAAGCTGAGGGTGTGTATGACTTTTACGATACTTACTCTTTATGTAAACTAGATGTTATCTACCCAGTTCATGAACTTCACCCAGAAGTTGGTGCATTTGCTCCATGTACTTTATATATGTACAAAAAAGCTGGTGAAGAGAAAACTCACATGGGATTCCCATCAGTTCATAACTGGATAAGCTCAGTAGATATCACTGATGATCACTCTATCAAACCACTTATCCAAGCTCAAGGGATGCTAGAAGATATCATCCATGGTGTATCAGGGGAGTAATCTCTTCGCAAGTTCTTAACTTGGTTATAAATTACCTCAATATAAATTTAAAAGACTCTAAGCTTTTGCTTAGGGTTCGTTAAA
>JAFGVR010000196.1 GCA_016937915.1 Campylobacterales bacterium
GTGCAAACTTCTCAAAAAGAAATATTTTAGCTCAGTCTGGTTCATACGCTATGAGTCAAGCTAACTCTATCCAACAGAATGTTATGAAACTGTTACAATAGTAACAAAACTACACTTATCCTTTGAGCTTATAGCCTTTTTTAGGCTATACTCAAGTTTTTTGTACCTCTTCCGATATACCTACTTGATTGTAATCTTATTTAAAAAGTGAACTATATGATAAATTTTTATGAAAAAAACTTAGAAGCGTTAGTAAACAAAGATCCCGCTTTGGCGGCATCTTTATTTGCTATAAAAACAAATGAGAAGTTTGAGGTATTTCAAGGAAAAGACCTTATAGATATAAATATACTTGATAATGAAAGTGGTGAGTTTGTATATGAAAAACCATTAAAAGAGGTTAGTGACAAACTAGATGATTTTCATAACAGATATGCAAGGTATCCTATTTTGTTTATGTATGGCATCGGAAATGGGATACTCTCAAAAGCTCTTTTACACAATAATTCACTTGAGCATCTAGTTATAGTTGAACCATCCTTGGAGATGATATATATAGCTCTAAATTTTATAGATATAGCTGATGAGATAGCATCACAGAGGATAATCATCAGACTCTCTGAGAGTATGGATTTTGCAAACACTTTAAAAATCATAGAGATGCATCATGCAAAACCTTACGCTAGGATATATAATCTTCATATCCAATCAGAGTATTATGAAAAACATTATCTTGAAGATATAAGTGAGAAAAATATACTTTTTTTGAAATGTTATAAACACATGGTTATAGGTGTAGGAAATGACAGTATAGATGCACTCATAGGGATAGAAAACCATGTAGCAAATATGTATCAGATGCTTCGTGGTTATAAAACATCAGATCTACTTTCTCAAAAAGTTAGTGATCTCGCAGTGATAGTCTCAACTGGTCCATCACTTTTAAAACAACTGCCACTTTTAAAAGAGTATGCACCGTATATAACTATCATCAGTGTAGATGCATCTCTGCCGATTCTCCAAAAACATGGGATTGTTCCTGATATAGTGACTTCTATAGAGAGGGTGATAGAATCAGCTATTTTTTTTCAAAACCTAGATAAAGAGCTTTTGAAAGATACATACTTTTTTGTATCAAGCTTAACACATCCATACACAGCTTATAAACTAAAAGATGAAAAACTTGTTTTATCTATGAGACCACTTTCATATATGAAGTACTATGAAATTAATGAGTTTGGTTATATGGGGGCTGGGATGAGTGCTTCAAATATGGCTTATGAGATAGCGGTTCATATGGGACATCCTGACATCGTCCTTATAGGACAAGATTTGGCTTATAGTGATGATGGTGTAAGTCATGCAGAGGGGCATCATTATATAAAATATAATCCTAAAGCTAAGCAGAGTGACAGTATGATTGAAAAATACGGTGGTGGCGGTGTTGTAAAAACTACCATCCAGTGGGATATGTTTAAAAACTTTTTTGAAAAAGATATAGCAGATGCTACAAGATGGTTAAAGATAAACACATACAACTCAACAGAGGGTGGAGCTAGGATACATGGTAGCATCGAAGAGCCATTTAAAGATGTGTTAGAAAAACTTGCAGATACAACAAAAGAGAAGAGTAAGATAGATATACAAAAAGTAAGTGAAGAGGAATCGCAAGAGCTTATAGCAAAAGCAGATGAAAAAACTCAAGTGATGTATGATTTTGGGTTGGAGATAAAAAAAGAGGTTGAAGAGCTTTTCTTAAGACTTGCAAAAACAAATGAAGAGATAGAAAAGCAAGAGCTTGAAGAGGTTGATTATGATAATCTTTTAAAACTGATAGAGGAGATAGATGGGATAAAAGGTAAAGTTGAATCATCAGAGTTTTCAAAGATGTATATAGATACCGTTCAATCATTTATCTTCCATCAAGAGTTAAACTTAGCAAAACTTATGGTTGAAGTATCAGATACAGATGAGGAGAAGAAAAAGAAACTTATAAAATGGGCAGAAGTTCATGAATTTTGGCTATTTTCACTTGCAGGTGGGATTGATTCTCAGCTTTATGCGATAGATAAGGGGAGAAGAGGGCTTGAAGAGAGGTTGGTTGAATTTGAATTTTTAGATAGTTTAAACAGACCTATAGATGTTCAAAAAATCAAAAATCTTTACACAAAAGATTGTGTAGGATTTTTAGCCTATGAGGATAATTTAAGAGACGAAGATTTTACAAAATACATAAAAGAGCTTCATAGAAGATATCCACATATAAAATTTAAAGCATTTTATTTTAATGATTATCAAAAAGAGATGCTAGAAGATAAATTTAAAAATCAACTAGACAGAATTGAGCTAGTGATACCAAAAGATCTATATCACCTTGTAAAAGAGATTGAAGTGTATGTGTGGAGTACACTAACATATAGTAGTGTAGATGCAAAAATCGCAAGGTTAATTGTTGCTAATAGTGAAAATGTTCTTCCAAACTATAATTTTTTTACAGGTGATTTTTATATACCTCAGTATTTTACAGTTAAAGATTTTGATATGAAACTAAAGAATCATCAGCTCTTTAAAGAAAAATGGAGATTTACAGATGAAGAGTTTGAAAAATATGGTGATAGTTATACAAAACTAATGTACCAAACTGCATTAGATAAAATACCTAGTCTTAATTACACTATAGATTCAAATATGAATGCTTTAGAGTTTTTATGTTTTAAAAACATTGATATAGCACTTAAATTTCCTGAGTATAAGTCAATCTTCTATCACCGTAATAAAAATGAAAAGAGATAAAAATATAAATATAAATATCATAATAATAACCCCTTACGGGAGAGCTGGGTCTATGTTTTTTCAAAGTTTATTTGATTATCATCCAGAGGTTATAGGATTTACTTACTTTTATGATAATTATAAATTTGAGTTTTCAGAGTTTTATGATGGAGAAAATTCAACACTCATAGATGCTTTTATAAAAGAAAATTCAAAATTCTTCTCAACAAAAGAAAATAACTTTTTTGGAGCTGGTTCTAGTGAAGCTAGAAAACTTGGTAAAAACCATGATGAAGATTTTATTATAGATAAAGAGTTGTTTAAACAAAATTTTATTGATTTTTTTGGTGATAATAAAATCAAAGATGATAAAACTTTTTTCATATATGTGCATCTCGCACTAGCAAAAACTTTGAATTACGATATAGAGGATGTAAAGTATATATTTGTCCATCTGCATATGGATACTCAAAGGATGCTTGAGTTTTTGATAAATAACTTTCAAGAGAGCTACTATTTTGCACTTACTAGGGATATCCGTGAGAGTTGGCTTGGATGGAAAAAAGTTCTAAAAAGAAGAGATGATAAATGCTCTTGCAATATAACTATGTTTGAAAATATAATTGAATGGAACTTAAGATTTGTAGAGCTTATAGATTTTATAGATTCAAATAGAATTAAAAATGGGCATATAAAGATTATAGAATTAAATACACTTCATAAACTTCAAGATAAAGCTATGAGGGAGTTGGCAAAGTTTTTAGATATAAGATATGATAGTTGTTTAACTAAAAGTACATTTGGAGATAAAGCTTGGATAGGAAACAGTGCAAACCAAAATATCATAACTGGATTTGATATAAACAATGCACCTTATAAATGGGAAAAAGAGTTAACAGAGTTTGAAAAAAAAACTATAAGTACATATACAAACAGCATCAATAGATATTTTGGGTATAAAGAGTTCAAAGGGTACAATAAACTATTGATCAATATTATATTTTTTAGATACTTTTTTGTTTTATTTTTTACAGCTTTTATAAAGTTGCTTCCATTTGACATAATCACCCAAAAAGATAAAAACATACTAAAAAGTATAAATTCAAAAGACGATATACAAAATGTAAAATATAAAAAATTTCCATACTTGATGGCAAAGTTTTTTGTATTTACAAATATATTTAAAAATAGATATTTTGTAAAAATCAAGTTAGTTAAGAACTCATTTACTATAATAAAAAAACATTTTTATATACTTGATAAAAATTATGAAAAACCAAGAGATGAGATATTTTTAAGATGAACGATAGCAAATTAATCTGGATAACTGGACTTAGTGGTAGTGGTAAAACTACGATAGGTAAAGAGGTTTATAAAAACTTAAAAGAGAAGTACCTAAATACTGTTTTTTTAGATGGTGATAGTTTTAGAGAGATTTTAGGAAATGATTTAGGACATACTCCAAAAGATAGACTAGAAAACGCAAAAAGAATTCACCGTATGTGTAAGTTTTTGATTTCACAAAACATAAATGTTGTGTGTGCTACGATGTCACTTTTTAAAGAGATCCATCAGCTAAACAGGGAAGCTATGAAAAACTATTATGAGATACTCATAGAGTGTGATATGGATGAGCTTGTAAGAAGGAATCAAAAAGGTTTATACTCAAAAGCTTTAAATGGTGAAGATGTAAATGTCACAGGTGTCAATGCAACATACGATAAGCCTAAATTTTGTGATCTAACGATAGACAATAGTAAACAAAATAATCTTGAAGAAAAAGTACAAAAAATTTTAGATTTAATATAGGAGTCAGAATGACTCCTCTCACCAAAGGTGAAGCTTTAGTGACTGAATATAATTTGGACCAGTTCAAATTATATGAGATTTAATAGTAGGAGATAAAATGAGATTTGCAGACCCAAAAAATGACCTAGCATTCAAGAAAATATTTGGTGATGAAAATCATAAAAATATTTTAATATCTTTTTTAAATTCAGTATTAGATTTCAATGGTGGATATAGCATCGTAGATGTATCTTTAGCAAATTCATACCAAATACCAAAGATACCAGAACTAAAAGAAACTATACTTGATATAAAAGCTACAAATAAAAATGGCGATACTTTTATAGTGGAGATGCAAAAAAAAGATTTAGGAGATTTTACAAAGAGAAGCTTATACTATACATCAAAGGCTTATGTATCACAATTACCTAAAGGTAATGATTATACAGTACTAAAAAAAGTTTATTTTATAGGGATACTAAACTTTACTATTTTTGATAATAAAAACTATATATCAAGACATCTTATAATAAACCAAGAAACAAATAAACAAGATTTAGATGATTTTGAGTTTAGTTTTATTGAACTACCTAAGTTTACAAAAAAACTAGAATCACTAGAATCACTACTTGATAAATGGATATATTTTATAAAAAATGCATCTGATTTTACAGTCATACCACAACAATACAAAATAATGAAAGAGTTTGAAGAAGCTTTTAATATAGCTACTCAAACAACATGGGATAAAAAAGAGCTAGAGGTTTATGAATATATATCTTTAAAAGAATTTGATGAGTTAAATGCACTAAAGACTGCTGAGAAAAAAGGGATGGAGAAAGGAATGGAGAAAGGTAGAGAAGTTGAAAAAATAGAGATTGCTAAAAATCTTTTAGATATATTGGATAATGAAACAATCTCATTAAAGACTGGACTAGATATATCAATAATTGAAAGATTAAGATAAACTAAAATTAAATAAAGGAAATAAATGAAAGAACTAACAGAAAACCATTGGAGTTATACTAAACATGCAAAATTTTATGAGTATAGACCAAATTATGCTCCAAAAGCTATTGATGTTTTAAAAACTTATGTAGAGGCTAATCAAAAAGAGAATTTTAAAGTTGCAGATATAGGTGCTGGTACTGGTAACCTTTCGATAATGTTATTAGAGAGAGATTTGGAAGTTGTAGCAGTTGAGCCAAATGATGCGATGAGAGAGATAGGTATAGAAAAAACTGAAAATGCAAATATAGAATGGGTTAGAGCTACAGGACTTGAAACTACACTTGAAGATAATTGTGTGGATTGGGTTACATTTGGTAGTAGTTTTAATGTAATGGATAGAGATCTTGCACTAAAAGAAACTCATAGACTTTTAAAAGATGGTGGATACTTTTCTTGTATGTGGAATCATAGAGATTTAAATGACCCTATACAAAAACAAGCCGAAGCTATTATAGAGGAGTTTGTACCTGATTATGATAGAGGGGCTAGAAGAGAAGATCAAAGACCTATAATAGAAAAAAATAACCATTTATTTGATGAAATATTTTATATGGAGGTTGATTTTTACTTTAACCAAACAATAGATAATTATATATTAGCTTGGCAAAGTGTAAAAAATAAATATTGGGATTTAAAAACTGATGAGGGTAAAGAATTATTTGAAAAAATAACTAATAAAATGAGAGAAGTTTTACCTGAAAAATTTGATATAAAATATACTACTAGATGTTGGACTGCTAAAAAAATTCAAAATTCTATAAGTTTATAAACTGTAAACTATTTTTGTTATTTATTATTTTAAATAATAGAAAAATTAAGGAGATAAGTATGAAAAAAATACTTGTTACATTTTTATGTTTGTATAGCCTTAGCTATGCTGGTTGGATTGTAGGAGAAGGTAATGGTAAATCAGAAGGTAGCGCATACATAAAAGCTATTACTAGTGATTGGTCAAATGTTGGCAATTTTGGAATTTAATTAGAAGGTGGATATGGTCCATGTACTGATGCTTGGGTTGTTTTTTCGGAAGGTAAAATGAGTAGTCAAGTTTATAGAAATTCATTTGAACTTGCTCAGTTAGCATTTTTACATGGTTTTAAAGTAAATGTATATAATTATAGTAATAACGATTGTAAAACGGCCGATTTTATTGAAATTGTACGACATTAATAGAAATATTTTATGAATATAAATCTATCCTCAAAAGCAAAAACATTAGAACAATTAAAAAATGTAATCACAAATGCAGAGGTATTACCACTTCTTCGTTTTAAAGCTTTTGAGTACCAGATGCAAAAGAGTAGCATCTTAAAAGAGTGTTTTAAACTTTTTGGCACAAATCTTATAGTTCGCTCATCATCTGCAAATGAGGATAATCTTCAAACTTCAAATGCAGGTGGATTTGATAGTGTTTTAGATGTAAAACTAGATGAAGATGCCATAGATGATGCTATAAAGAAAGTTATAGCATCTTATGATACCACCTCAGATAAAGATGAGGTGTTTATTCAACCGATGTTAAAAAATGTCACGATGCACGGTGTGGTTTTTACTTCAGACATAGATACCCTCTCACCATATTACATCATCAACTATGACACAAGTGGTTCAACCTCAAAAGTTACAGAGGGTAGTAGTAACGAGCTAAAAACATTGGTGGTGTTTAAAGGGTATCAAGAGATAAAAGATAAAAATGTAGAGTTATTATTAAAAGCCTCAAAAGAGTGTGAAGAGATATTTGATAATAACTTTTTAGATATAGAGTTTGCATTTAGTGATGATAAACTTTGCATACTCCAAGTTAGAGCTATAGTTAAAAATAAAAAAACAGATTTAAGTAGTGTTAAGTTAGAAGATAGCTTAGAAAAAATCTATAAAAAAATTAAAAAACTAAATATAGAACACCCAAAACTTTTAGGTAAAAAAACCATCTTTGGTGTGATGCCAGATTGGAACCCTGCAGAGATAATAGGGGTAAAACCAAAAAGACTAGCCCTTTCACTTTACAAAGAGCTTATAACAGATAAGATATGGGCATATCAAAGAGACAACTATGGTTATAGAAACTTACGCTCCTTTCCCCTTTTAGTCTCTTTTTTAGGAGTACCATTTATTGATGTGAGAGTATCATTTAACTCATTTATACCTAAAAAACTAAATGAAAAGATAGCATCTAAACTTGTTGATTATTATATTGATGAACTTTCTTGTAATACAACTTATCACGATAAAGTTGAGTTTGAGATTGTTTATTCGTGCTATTTTTTTGGCATCTCAAAGAGGTTAAAAGTTTTAGAAAAAAATGGTTTTAATAAAAACGAGATAAAGAGGATAGAGTTTTCACTTTTAGAAGTTACAAATAATATCATCGATAGTAAAAACGGACTATATAAAAAAGATACATTAAAGATAGAAAAACTAAAGTCAAACTATGAAACGATAGTAAACTCATCTTTATCTCTCATAGATAAGATATATTGGTTAAACGAGGATTGTAAAAGGTATGGAACACTGCCATTTGCAGGTGTAGCAAGGGCTGCGTTTATAGCTGTTCAGTTTTTAAACTCTATGGTTGAAGAGAGTGTTATAACTAAAGATGAATACGATAAGTTTTTAAACTCTCTAAATACAGTCTCAAAACAGTTAAACAAAGATAGAGCCATTTTAGATAAAAAAGAGTTTTTAGATATCTATGGTCACTTAAGACCTGGAACTTACGATATTACATCTAAAAGATATGATGAAGATTTTGAAAACTACTTTTCTTTAGATGCTAATAAAGTCTCAGATGAAGATTTTACTTTTTGCGATGAGAAAAAACAACATATACAAAAGCTCCTTGATGAAAATGGTATAGACTCAAATGCAAGTGAGTTTATAGGATTTTTAAAAGAAGCTATAGAGGGGCGTGAATATTTAAAATTTGTATTTACAAAACATTTAAGTAAGATACTTTTATACATAGAAGAGCTTGGACTAAAACATAATATATCCAGAGAAGATTTAGCATACTTGGATATTCAAAAAATATTAAATCTATACTCAACACTTGATCATAGAGATGTAAAAGATATACTAGAAACTGACATACAAAAAAATAGAGAGTTTTTTGATTATACAAAAGCTATAAAACTTCCTAGTCTTATTTTAAATGAAGATGATATATATAAATTTTATTTAGAAAAAGATGAACCAAACTTTGTCACACAAAAAAGCATCCAAGCAAAAGTAGTTCAAAGTGATTATATTTTAAAAACTGATTTAAAAAATACTATAGTTTGTATAAAATCAGCAGACCCAGGGTATGATTATCTTTTTACAAAAAACATAGCTGGGCTTATCACATGTTATGGAGGGGCAAACTCTCATATGGCCATACGATGTGCAGAGCTTGGTATCCCCGCTGTTATAGGTTGTGGTGAGAGTAGTTTTTCAATATTTGAAAAAGCAAATATCATAACTATAGATGCACTAAACAAACAAGTAAAAATATTATCATGAAAAAAATAGCTATAACCCAAAGACTTACACAAAATGACACATATTTTGAAGAGAGGGAGATGCTAGACACTGCATGGGGAAGGTTATTTGAACAAATCGATTTTTTACCGATTGTGTTACCTTATGAATGTGATTTTAAAAACTATTTCGATAGCTTAGAGATTGATGGTATATTACTAAGTGGCGGTAATGATTTAAACTCTTTGAACCCAAATGAATTATCTCAAAAAAGAGATGCATTTGAACTAAAAATAATAAAGTATGCCATAGAAAATAGTATACCATTGTTTGGAGTATGTAGAGGGATGCAGATAATAGCAAAATACTTTAATGCTTCATTTGAACAAGTAAATAATCAAGTAAATATAAAACATAAGCTCAAAGTCAATGAAAAATCAAAATACTTTGATAAACTAACGAAAATAAAAACAGTAAACTCCTTTCATAACTATGCTATAAAAGATATCTGTGATGAGTTTATCATATCTGCTACTAATGAAAAAAATATGATAAAAGCTATAGAACATAAAAAGCATAAAATCTTTGCTCAAATGTGGCATAGTGAAAGAGTAGTGCCATTTGATAAAAATGAATTAAATTTAATAAAAGAGTTTTTTATATGAAAGCAATAATCTTAGCAGCGGGTCAAGGAAGCAGACTAAGACCACTGACAAATGATAAACCAAAATGTATGGTTGAGTACAAAAACAAATCTATTATAGACTATATACTAACAAGTATGAATAGTTGTAATTTATCTAATATAACTATAGTAGATGGGTATAAAAAAGAGGTGTTAGAAGATTATTTAAAAGAGAAAAATATCTCTTTTTATACAAACGAAAACTACAACTCTACAAACATGGTAAGCACTCTATTTTGTGCAAAAGAGTTTATGGATGATGATTTGATAATCTCTTATGCCGATATAGTTTACGATAAAAAAATACTCCAAAAACTGATAGATTCAAAAGATGATTTTAGTGTAGTTGTAGATAAAAGGTGGAGAGAGCTTTGGTCTCAAAGGATGGATAATCCACTCGAAGATGCAGAGACTCTAAAAGTAAAAGATGAAAAAATCATAGAACTTGGTAAAAAACCAAACAGTTATGATGATGTTGAGGGGCAATATATAGGACTTATAAAAATCTCTAAAAATATTTTAGATAAAGTTATAGACTACTATGAAAACCTAGATAAAAACGGCATCTATGATGGAAAAGATTTTAACAACATGTATATGACAAGTTTTATACAGATGATAATAGATAATCTTTTAGATGTAACACCTGTTTTTATAGATGGTGGATGGGTAGAGATAGATTGCTGTGAAGATTTAAAATCAGAACTTGTGAGTTAAGAAAATTATAGATTTTAGAGATAAAGAGGGCAATATATATGATAAATAATTCAAAAAATGTACAAAGATATATGTTTGGTATGGGTGCGATTGAAAATCTAAAAGTAGTTTTAAATGATTTGGAGTGTTCAAATAAATATGTCATATATTTTATAGATAGTTATTTTAAAAATCTGGATTTAATAAATAAATTACCTATAAATGAGATGGATGAGATATTTTTTGTTCAAACAAAAGATGAACCAAAAACAGAATTTATAAATAATTTTAGAGATGCTCTCTTCAAAAAAAATAAACAAAATCCAAAAGCGATAGTTTCTATAGGTGGAGGGTGTACTTTAGACACTGGAAAAGCTGTTGCAAATCTTTTGACAAATGATGGGGATGCTGAGGATTATCAAGGTTGGGATTTGGTAAAAAATCGTGCAGTATATAAAATAGGTGTCCCAACTATATCTGGGACTGGTGCAGAAGCTAGTCGAACATGCGTTATGACAAATCCTAAAAATGGTTTAAAACTTGGGATGAATAGTGATTTTACAATTTATGATCAACTTATTTTAGATCCAGATTTGACTAAAAGCGTTCCAAGAGAGCAGTATTTTTTTACTGGAATGGATACATATCTTCACTGTATAGAATCATTAAATGGAAATTATAGAAACGCTATAGGGGATGCTTACTCACATCAAGCTATTTCACTTTGCAGAGAAGTGTTTAACCGTGATGATATGATGAGTGATAAAAACAGAGAAAAGCTTATGGTGGCATCTTATCTTGGTGGGTGTGCGATAGCAAACAGTTATGTTGGCATCATTCACCCTTTTTCTGCTGGTCTTAGTGTAGTTTTAGATACACACCACTGCATTGGTAATTGTATAACTATGAATGCTATGGAGGAGTTTTATCCTAAAGAGTATATAGAATTTATGCAGATGGCACAAAAACAAAATATAAATATACCAAAAGGTATAGCTTCAAATCTAGATGATGCTGCATATAAAAAATTATATGGTGCTACAGTTATACATGAAAAACCACTTTCTAATGCACTTGGTGATGATTATAGAAATATTTTAACTTTGGAAAAAGTAACAGAGATTTTTAAAAGGATGTAATTTGAGTTATAAGATACCATTTAGTGGAAGAGCTCATAAATATACAGATGATGAAAAAGAGATTATATTAAAAGCGATTGATGATGCTGTGCCACTAACACAAGGTAGATATCAAAAAGAGTTTGAAGAAAAATTTGCAAGTTACATAGGAACTAAATATGCATTTGCCCTCAATAATGCCACTGCAGCCCTAGAACTCTCAGCTCAACTTTGTCAATTTAAAGATGGTGATCAGTTTATATGCCCATCACATACATTTACAGCATCAGCTTACCCATTTATAAAAAAAGGTGCTAGACCTGTATGGGCAGATATAGATAAAGATACAAGAGTAGTTACATTAGAGAGTATAAAAAGGTGTGTCACTAAAAATACAAAAGCTATAGTGGTAGTACATCTTTATGGTTTTATTATTCCAGAGATTGAGGATATTGCAAATTTTGCAAAAGAGAATGGGATATTTTTGATAGAAGATGTAGCTCAAGCGATGGGTACTGAGATAGATGAAAAAAAAGCTGGTACTTTTGGAGATTTTGGTGTTTTTTCTTTCCATTCCCATAAAAATATCACTACACTTGGTGAGGGTGGTATGTTGATAGTAAAAGATAAAAAGTTTGCAGATATACTTCCTATGCTAAGACATAATGGGCATTTAGCATGGAATATCCAAAGAGAAAATTACTGGACCCCTGCTATGGGCAATGTTGATTTGCCTCAGTTAAATGGGGAATATCTGATGCCAAACAACTATTGTTTAGGTGAAGTTGAGTGTGCACTTGGGATAAAACTGCTTGATAGACTAGATGAGATAAATAAGCAAAAAAGAGCTAGAGCTATAAAATTTATAAATAAGCTTGTCCAATACGATATCTTAGAATTTCACAAAGAGGATTCCTTAAAACATAACTATCATCTTTTAGTAGCATATGTTAAAGATGGCAAAAGAGATATTTTTATGCAAAAGATGAGTGAGGAAAAATCTATACAATGTGTAGTTCAGTATTATCCACTCAATAGATATGATTTTTATAAAAAACTTGGTTTTGGTTACGCTAATTGCAAAAATACAGATGATTTTTTTGATAATATGGTTTCTTTTCCATTTCATCATATGATGAGTGATGATGAATATGAATATCTTTTAACTTCAACTATAGAAGTTTTAAAAGAGATTTAGATGGATAATTTACTCGTAGTTATACCAGCTATTAAAAAAAATGCTGTCATAGCAGATCAGTTGGTAAAAAAACTAAATGGAATTACACTTATACAAAGAGCGATTGATACAGCAAAAGAGATAACACAAGATATATTTATAATAACAGATTCACAAGAGATATCTTTAATAGCAGAGAGAAACTATATAAAGTACCATTATGATAATGAGCTTTGTATAAATTCAGAAAATATCATAGATGTTACAAACTCTTTAACATTAAAAACAAAACAAAATAATATTCTTATATATAGGGCAAATGCACCTTTAGTAGATACTTCTATCCTCAGAGATGCTTATGAATATTTTTTTAAAAACAAAAGTTATATATTATCATCTGTTAAAC
>JAFGVR010000197.1 GCA_016937915.1 Campylobacterales bacterium
AAGAGGTAAGTGATAGTGTCCTTATAGAGATACTTTCAGCAAATCCTATCTCAAATACAATGTCTTATGTAAAAGAGATAAAAGATGGTGCAGTAAAAAGAGAGTTAGCCACACTAGCAACTGAGATAAAAAAACTCACCCTTGAGGATAATATCACTGCACTAGAAGCAGTAAATCAAGTACAAAACAAACTCTATAGTATCACTATGGATAGTGCAAGTAGTGATCTAAAAAATATGCAAACGGTTATTGAAAATACACGAGAGCATATAAGAAAAATGCAAGAGAGAGGTACTAGCTACCTTACTGGTCAAACTACAGGATTTATAGCACTAGATAAAAAAACTACAGGATTTAATCCTGGGGATTTAGTAATCATTGCAGCTCGTCCTGCTATGGGAAAAACCTCTATCGTTTTAAACACAGCATTACAAAACCTAGAGCGTGGAGATGGTGTAATATTTTTCTCTCTAGAGATGCCTGAAACGCAACTTATGATAAGACTTATTAGTGCAAAAACAGGAATCCCTCTACAAAATGTAAGAAAAGGGGAACTAGACCCAGACCAAGCAAAAAAAGTTGAGCAAGCTTTTCAAGACTTAAGTACAAAAAAACTTTTTGTGGATGATGGTGGAAGTGTAAATATCAACCAACTCCGAGCCAGAGCTAGAAAAATAGCACAAGTGGAATCAAACAATATTAAACTTATTATCGTGGATTATTTACAACTTATGTCAGGAACTGGCGGACAAGATAGACGACTTACGGTGGATGAGATAAGTCGTGGATTAAAACTACTCGCACGTGAGATGCAAATACCTATAGTGGCACTTTCACAGCTAAACAGAGGACTAGAAAGCAGGCCTGATAAACGACCAATGTTGAGTGATATTAGGGAGTCTGGAGCTATTGAGCAAGATGCGGATATTATTATGTTTGTATATAGAGATGATATCTATAAAGAGAGAGATGAACAACGAAAAGAGAAAGAATCTTTAGATAAGGGTGATAATCCTCCCTATAAAAGTGCCTTTATAGATAAACCTATAGAGGAAGCGGAGATTATCATAGGAAAGCAAAGAAATGGTTCAACAGGAACTGTAAAACTAGATTTTCATAAAGAACTTACGAAGTTTATGGATAAAGAGGAGCCTTTTGGTTCGGCTCCTGTTATTACAAGTTATGAAGCGGTTGCAGATGCTTCTGTAGATACAATAGTGGATATACCTGATGGGATGCAGCCTCTAAATAAACAAAAAAATACACCAGAACCACCATCGAATCTTGATGTTGACATATCAGATATTTTTTAAAGGATAATTTTGAGTACATATATACTATTTGACACAGAAACTACAGGGGCAGATATAGAAGATAGAATCATCCAAATAGGTGGGTTAGTCATCAAAAGTAAAACAGATATTGAGGTGTATGACGAGCTTTGTAGTTGTGAAGTTCCTATTAAATTAGAAGCGATGGAGGTGCATAATATCACTCCTGATTTACTTGTTGGAAAGCCACCTTTTGTTCAAACACAGTTTTATAATAAGTTACAACAACTCAATAATCCAACAAACTATCTTATAGCTCATAATATCAACTTTGATTTAGGGATGCTTCAAAAAGAGGGGTTTAAGAATCAATTTACCCTTATAGATACTCTTAGATGTGCAAAACATCTCTATAGTGAACTCTCATATCATCGGTTGCAATATATCCGATATGCTCTTGATTTATATAAAACAGAACAACAAGAAGCTGATAATTTAAATATCACTATAAAAGCACATGATGCTATAGGTGATGTTTTGGTGATGAAACTTTTTTTACGACAGCTTGTGGTGAGATGCAATGAGATATATCCTGATTATAACACTATGGAAAAGTTAGCAGAATTGACACAAACTCCCGTATTTATAAAAACTTTTAGGTTTGGAAAATACAAAGGGAGCGATATTTTGGAAGTGGCTTCTAAAGATTTGGGATATTTACAATGGATGAGGTCAAATATGGCTGATTTGGATGAGGATACGCGATATACTTTGGATAAAGTGATAGGAAATAAATAAAATATAAAATCTTTTTATGATACTATAATGAGAAAAGTTACTACTGGAAATTTTATGATAAAAAAATTGTTACATCTATTTTTACCTACTGTGTTATTAGCTAACCCTTTTGAAATAACTTTACAAGATGAGATGCAATGGTTAGAAGAGGAAACATTTATTGTATCCGCTTCAAGGGTCAGAGAGAATATCAAAAAAACATCTGCTTCTGTGAATGTTATTGATGAAGAGATGATAGAGGTATCAAGTGCAAAAAATATATCAGAGTTATTAAATACGATACCTGGTATTAGTGTTACCCAAGGGAATCTATTTTTCAATGAGATTGAAGTAAGGGGAATTAAAGACTATACCTCAAAACAAGTGTTATTTATGATTGATGGTCATTCAATAGATGCTTTATTATTAAACGGTGGTTCTACTGCAATCTTAGATAAAATTTCATTAGATAATATAAAAAGAATAGAGATAGTTAAAGGACCTGCTTCAGCTTTATATGGTGCAAATGCATTTACAGCGTTGATAAATATAATTACAAAAGATGTCGCAGATATCAATGGAGTCATTGTTAATAGTAAAATAGGTTCCCATAATACAAAAGAGGTAAATTTATTATATGGTCAGAAATATGATGAGTTATCTCTTGTTGCAAATACAAATCTCAAAGAGACTGATGGGAATAAAGTTTATATTAAACAAGATAGAGCAAATAAAAGTGCACTCAATAATCCCTATTTAAAGCAATTAACAGCTAATGTAAAAATTGATTACAAAGATTTTTATTTGAAGTCTATGTATTTA
>JAFGVR010000198.1 GCA_016937915.1 Campylobacterales bacterium
AGATGGCTTTAAAACCTCAAAATCTTTTAAGTTTATACCTTGGGAAAACATCATTGAGAGTATCGAAGTATCTGCATTGAAATCCCCGGTTGACATTATTTTTTTCTCTTTAAACTCTTTTACTGTTGTGATTCCAGAACTTTTATCTGTTAAAAGTATCAATGGACTCGATTGAAAAATAGCCGCTAAATATAGAATCCCCTTACCTTTTGATATATCTATCATAGAAGTTGATCTTGAAACTGCATAATCACTTTTGCAGTTTATAACTTCATCGACCATATTTATCCCATTTTGCCACTCTTTTATATCTACATCAAAACCAGCTTCTTTATAAAACCCTTTCTCTTTTGCTATGATAAAACCAGCAAATTGAAATTGGTATTTCCATTGGAGTTGAAGTGATATGTTTTTTATTTCACTTGATGAGAGTGTTGCAGTGATGATTAAAAAAAGAAAAAAAGTTTTAAATATATTCATAATCTGATTATAGTTTTATAAATATATTTTTTAAATAAATTAGTGTTTAAGTAGCATTTATGTGCTACTTATCGCCACGCTTTTTAGCTTTAAACAGAAGTGGAGTCCCTGTAAAGTCAAATGCTTCACGAAGTTTGTTTGTTAAGTATCTTCTGTAAGTGAAGTGAAGCCCTTTTGGTTTGTTCATAATTATAGCTATCTTTGGTGGTCTTGTCTCATACTGCGTAGCGTAGTAGATGCGAATAACCTGACCATGCATACTTGGAAGTTGATGTCTTCTTTGAGCTCTATCTAGTACATCGTTAAGGACTGCTGTTGGGATTCTTTGTGAGTAGTTTTCATTGATTTTGAGTATCATCTCATAAAGTTTCTCAACCCTTAGATGCGTTTGAGCAGATAGTGTGATGATAGGTGCATAAGCTAAAAACTTAAATCTATCACGAACCTCTTTTCTTATGTTTTCAAACTCATCTTTTTTAGATATATCCCATTTGTTAAGTACGATGATGCACGATAGTCTGTTTTGATCAACTAAACCAGCTATCTTTTCATCAAGGTCTAAAAACGGCTCACTTGCATCTAAAACCACTAAAGCCATATTTGCATTTTCTAGCATCTCTTTAGTTCTCATGAGTGCAAACTTCTCGATGCCAACTATCTTACCACGGCGTCTTAGACCTGCTGTGTCAACAAATGTTAGTTGTTTACCATTGTACTCGATGCTCTCATCGATTGGGTCTATGGTAGTTCCAGCTACACTACTTACAACTGAACGCTCTTCACCTAAAAGTGCATTTAAAAGGGAGCTTTTACCAACATTTGTACGACCAATTATCGCTATTTTGATGTGGTTTATATCGTTTTCATCAAACTCTTTTATCTTGTCGTTTTGAGCGAAAATTGAGTCATCTTCCTCTTCCCACTCCTCATCATCAACGCTGTAGTAGTAACCATCATCATCTTCATCATCGTTATGATTTGCAAAAAACTCCTCATCGCTTATCTCTGCATCGTAATCTATGTCAGCTTGAGTAGTCTCCTCCTCATCTTCCCCTTTGATGATATCTTCATCTGGTAAGTGGGAGTATATCCACTCATTTAATGCGATTGTTCCACGGTTATGGGCTACAGAGATGCCAAATATATCGCCAGTTCCAAACTCATAATAATCCCAAAGGTTATCTTTTAGTTTGTCGTTGTCTATCTTGTTTACAACAAGTGCCACCTCTTTACCAAGAGTTTGAAGCTCATAAAAAAGTTTTTTATCCTCATCTTCAGGGATCCCTTTTCCATCAACCATATACAAAACTATGTCCGCTTTTTGAGCAGCTTCGAGTGATTTTTCTTTTATCCTATCATAAAGCTCACAACCCTTATCAAGTCCACCAGTATCTAGTAGTATCGCTTGTTTATCACCTATGATTACATGGCGTCTTTTGACATCACGGGTAGTTCCAGCCATATCTGAAGTGATAGCATCTCTTTTTTTTACAAGTCTGTTAAAAAGTGAACTTTTTCCTACATTTGGACGCCCGATAATTGCTATTTTTTTCATGATATGTCCTCGTTTTTAATATTTTTGAAATTATATCTAAATAACATAAGATATAATTTGTCTATGAAATATTACTCTTATGAACAATTTAGAATTGACACAAATAAACTTATAGAAAAAACAAAAGTTTTTGAAGCGGATGCTATTATAGCTATAGCAAGAGGTGGGATGACTCTAGCTCACTGCATGGGTGAGGGGCTTGGTGTGAGAGATGTAAAAACCATCCGCACTGAGCTTTATGACCACACACAAAAAAGAGATAGCATCACCGTAGAAAACAGTTGCAATCTTGAAGGTCTTCAAAAGATTTTGGTTTTAGATGATATAGCCGATAGCGGTGATACTCTAAAGGCT
This sequence comes from Campylobacterales bacterium, assembly GCA_016937915.1. Taxonomy (GTDB): domain Bacteria; phylum Campylobacterota; class Campylobacteria; order Campylobacterales; family Sulfurimonadaceae; genus Sulfurimonas. The sequence goes on from JAFGVR010000198.1 coordinate 2,390, forward strand.
GTTATGGATGATTTAAAACAAAAATATCCAAAGATAGAGTTTAAAACAGTTACACTTTTTTATAAAAAAACTTCCATTATAGAACCAGATTTTTGGGTAAATGAGGCAAATGAGTGGATAGAGTTTTTTTGGGAAAAAGATTATTTGTCTGTTTAAGTAATAAAGTGGTACGATTATTCCCATGCTAATTGATTTTAAGAAGTTATCACTCATTTTTTTCTTTTGTTTATTTAT
>JAFGVR010000199.1 GCA_016937915.1 Campylobacterales bacterium
AAAGTGAATTTTTTAAAACAATAGAGAAAGAGGCGATAGTTTTATGATAAATGATAGATTAGATAAAAATAAAATTTTAGAAGTTTTAAAAAGTAAAAAAGATAGTTTTTTTATAGATAGATTTATACTTTTTGGTTCGTATGCTAAAGGTGTTAATCATAAAAATAGTGATATAGATGTAGCGTATATCTTAAAAGATGGATATAAATTAACTTTTGAAAAATATTTAATGTTAGAAAGTGAATTGAGTGCTAGTTTAAAAAATAAAATAGATTTGATGAATTTTGAAAAGTTGAATCCATTAGTAAAATTAAATGCAAAGAAAGATTTTATATATGTATGATAGTAAAAATATAATCTATGTTTTAACGATGCTTGAAGCTATTAAAAGCCAATATTATGAAGATTTAAAATATTTAGGTGATATATAAGATGCAACTAAATAAAATCCACAATGCAGACTGCATCCAAATCTTAAAAAATGAGATAGAAAAAGAGTCAGTTCAACTCATCTTTGCAGACCCACCTTACAACCTCTCTGGAAATGGTTTGAAGTCCACTGGTAGCACTACTGGTGGAGATTTCAACATGGTCAATGAAGATTGGGATAAGATGGAGGAGCAGGAGTTTATAGAGTTTACAAACGATTGGGTGGCATCTTGTAAGGAGGTGCTAAAACCAAACGGCTCTATCTTCATAGCTTGTTCGTATCACAACATGGGTGAGTCTATCATGAGCTTGAAACTAAACGGTTTTGAGATAAAAAATATCATAACTTGGAACAAATCAAATGCGATGCCAAACCTTACTCGAAGAGTCCTTACTCACACTACAGAGTTTGTTATATGGGCTGTTAAGGGTAAGGGGTGGATATTTAACTATGATGTTTTAAAAGAGTTAAATCCTGAGAAAAAAAAAGATGGTACCCATAAGCAGATGCGTGACATCTGGACGATGCCACTTTGTCAAGGTAAAGAGAGGCTAAGAGATGAGACCACAAATAAAGCGTTGCATCCAACCCAAAAACCAGAAGAGCTTTTAAAACGCATCATACTTGGTTTCTCAAATGAGGGTGATTTGGTTTTAGACCCGTTTGGTGGGAGTGGAACTACTCCGTTTATAGCTAAAAAATATGGTAGAGACTACATAGCGATAGAGAGGGAGAAAAAGTACGCAGATGCGATAGAGATGAGGCTTAGTCAGATATGAAGATAAAAAAGCTAAAAATATCGCTAGATGATAAGATTTTAGTAGATATAGCTTTTGAGATAAAAACCTCTTTAGCTCTTGTTGGGCAAAGTGGGAGTGGTAAGAGTTTAACACTCAAATCTTTTTTAGATATGCTCCCAAATGATATGGAGTTGGAGTTTGATTATGAGAGTGATTTTAAACTAACTAGAGGTGGTAGCATCTCTTTTGTACCCCAAAACCCTTTTACAGCTCTCTCACCACTTACAAAGATTAAAAAACAGTTTTTTACATCTGAATCTAGGATAGATGAGATTTTAGAGATGGTTGGGCTTGATAGCTCTTTAAAAGATAGATTTCCCCCAGAACTCTCAGGTGGGCAGCTTCAGCGGGTGGTGATAGCTATGGCACTCATAAATGAGCCAAAACTTTTGATGCTAGATGAGCCAACCACAGCATTAGACCCAGATACAAGGGTTTTAATCATAAATCTTTTAAAAAATCTGCAACAAAAATTTGGATTTAAAATCCTTTTTGTGACACACGATATATCATCTGCAAAAAGCTTGTGTGAAGATATTTGTGTCATAAAAGGGGGAAAAGTTATAGAATTTGGTAAAATGTCACAAATAGTAAAAAATAGCTCCCATATCTATACAAAAACGCTCATAGATGCCAACTTTGCAAATAGGGAATTTAGAAAGTAGTTGATGAAGATAATAAAAAATATTTTTATAACAATCATTGTTTTAGGTTTTTTAACCCCTTTTGCGGTGCTTGGATATTATCTGACTCAGTTTGATTATGACCTCTCCTCTTTGGTTGATTACAAGCCAAACATCTCCACTCGCATCTATGACAAAAACGGTGAAAAGATAGCAAATATTTTTGAAGAAAATCATAGGTATTATGCAGATTTTAATGAGATTCCACCTCGTGTTGTAGAGGCTTTGGTAGCCATAGAAGATACAGCTTTTTTTGAACACCCAGGGATAAATGTAGAAGCGATATTTCGTGCTGGTGTAAAGGTCATAAAAGCTGGAAGTGCGGTTGAGGGGGCTAGTACCATAACTCAACAGCTTGTAAAAAACAAACTTCTAACTAGAGAGAAAAAAATATCTCGTAAGATAAAAGAGGCTATCTATTCGCTAAAACTTGAGAGAAGTTTAACAAAAGAGCAGATCTTAGAGAGGTACCTAAATGAGATCTATTTTGGGCATGGATATTATGGGATAAAGACTGCGGCTGATGGGTATTTTCATAAAGATTTAAAAGATTTGACACTTAAAGAGGTAGCGATTTTAGTTGGGATGCCAAAAGCTCCAAGCACTTATGACCCAACTAGAAATTATGTTATCTCTATGGGTAGAGCAAACAGGGTTTTATCTAGGATGAATGAGCTAGGGTGGATAGATGATGAGGAGTATAAAACTTCGGTGGCATCTAACCCTGAGGTTTTTGATGAGACACTTACTCAAAACAAAGCCCCTTTTATAGTTGATGAGGTTATCCGCCGCTCTCATGATTTGGGGATAAAAGATATAAAAACAGGTGGTTATGAGATATATACCACTATAGACCTAGCACTCCAAGATGCAGCTAAAAGTTCACTCAAATACGCTTATGATAAGTCAAGAGAGAGGATAGAGAAGTATAAAGTTTATGAGCAAAAAAAGTTTGAGAGAGACCCATCGTTTGAACTCTCAGATGTAAATGAGTCTCAACTAAACGGAGCTTTAGTTAGTTTGGATTCTAAAACTGGTAGCATCTTAGCTCTTGTTGGGAGTGTTGATTATAGACACAGCTCATACAACCGTGCTACACAAGGGCGTCGCCAACCAGGGAGTGCTTTTAAACCTTTTATCTATCAAGTAGCGGTTGATTTGGGTTATAGTGGTGCTACAAAACTTGTAGATATAGCCAAAACTTTTGAGTATGAAAAAGATGGTGAAGAGATGAAGTGGCAGCCAAAGAACTATGAAGAGGATTATAAAGGGCTTATCCCACTTAGAGAAGCACTTGTTCACTCTCGAAATCTTGCTACCATAAACCTTGTAAACGAGATAGGATTAACTCAACTCTTAAAAGAGTTTGATAAGTTTGGCATCGAAGATCTTCCAAGAGACCTCTCCATCTCACTAGGTACTATCACCCTATCACCACTCAAACTAGCTCAGTACTACAGCTCTTTTGCAAATGGTGGGATTCAGGTTGAACCACACCTCATAGATAAAGTCTTAGACAAAAACCAAAGACTCATATATGAGCATGAGATAAGAACTAAATATATAACCGAACAAACACAAGCTTACATCATGACAACTATCTTACAAGATGTTATAAAAAGGGGAACAGGAAGACTTGCAAACGCTAAGGGGATAGAGCTTGCTGGAAAAACTGGAACTACAAATAACAATATAGATGGGTGGTTTGCAGGTTACTCTCCAACTGTTCAAACGATAGTTTGGTTTGGAAATGATGATAACACCCCTATGTATAAAAAAGAGACAGGTGGTAGGATAGCAGGTCCCGCTTTTTCTATGTACTACACAAAACTGCTTGAACTGCACCCTCAGATACAGCGTGAGTTTGAAAAACCAGAGGGGATCATAGAGGTTGAGATAGATGGTGAGAAGGAGTATTTTAGTGAGATCTCAAAACCACCAAGAGCAGATAAAGAGGTTGATCCTGAAGCTGAACTATTGTGGTAGATCTATTTTAAATTATTTTATCTAAAATAATTATCTCCAACTCTAAAGTGATGCCAAACTTCTCAAACACCCTTTTTTGAGCCTCTTTTATAAGAAAAGTCGCATCTTCATAGGTTCCACCACCCATATTTACTAAAAAGTTTGCATGTTTGGAGCTAAACTCCATCCCACCTACTCTAAAACCTTTTAGACCAACTTCCTCTATGAGTCTTCCCGCATAGTCCCCTTTTGGGTTTTTAAAACAACTCCCTGCACTTGGCTCTTTTGGTTGATTGCTACGCATCTTTGCAAACATATCAACTCTATCTTGCAAAAAACCATACTTTAGCTCAAATGCAACTTCAAGTATCGGCTCATCTATGTTTGTATATCTGTATCCAAACTCTATCTCATCTTTATTTTTTACGCCACTACAAGTTTTTACATAAATAAGATTATTAAATATCTCATACTCTTTAAGCCCTGCATTCATTTTGATAAGTCCACCAAGTTTACCTGGTAGATGCGATATAAACTCAAAATCGGCAATGTTATTTTTTTTACAAAACGATGCGAGTCTGCCTGAAGGGGTAGCAGCTCCTACTATGAGCATATCATCTTCTATCTTTATAAAGTCGTATCTTTTGCTAAGGGTTATGAGTTTTGGGGGATTGTTGCCTATTAGGATATTGTTGCAAGAGCCTATAAGGTAAGCATCTTTTGGGTAAGTTTGACACTCATCTAAGAGTTCAACTTCAAAACTCCCCCCTATCTTAAAAGAGGAGTATTTTGAAAAATCTATACTTTTTGTCACTCCACAAACTCTGGCATCATATTAAATACATCTGTTGTGAAGTCTACAATAGTGTTTAACATCCACGGCATCGTTAGGATGATAACTACTACAACTCCTATGATTTTTGGGATGAAACTTAGCGTCATCTCATTTATCTGAGTAGTAGCTTGAAATATACTAACTGAAAGTCCCAAAAGCATCCCAGTGAGCAGTCCTGGGAGTGCCAAAAGAAGTGCTACTTTAAAAGTCTCAACACCAAGTGCTATAAGTTTTGCTTCCATTATGAGTATCTTTGCTCTTTGTACTCTGTAGGGATAAGATAATCCTCAACTTTTACAAGTTCATCATAAAAGCCGTGTTTATACCCTATCTCATAAAGTTTATCTATCGCCCTATACTGAATCTCACTTAAAGATATCGACTCATCGTTTGCGTAAAGCTCCAAGTACTTATCTAGTGTAGGTGCATCTATGCGAACCAAGTTTCTCTCTAAGAGCATCTCTGAGAGTTTTGCTTTATGATCTCTTGCTACTTGAACAGCCTTAGTTAAAGTAGCCTCATACTCTATGGCTTGAGTTAGCGGGATCGAGCGGCGAATAGCCATACCGCCAAGTGGGAGTGGAAGCTCATCACCAGCAAGCTCTTGCCAGATATCCCACATCTCCCTCTCAACTTCAAGCTCACTATCGTAAGTTAAAATCGATTCATGGATAAGTACACCAGCATCTACCACGCCATCTAAAACAGCTTGTTCTATCTCTAAAAAGTTCATATAAGTTATTTTAGCATCAGGATATGCGATGCGAAAGAGCATAGCGTTTGTTGTATGTTGTCCGCTAAGGGCAACTTTGAAGTTTCTCTTTAACTTCACACCTTTTTTCTTTATAACCTTTGGACCATACCCCTCTCCAAAGCTCACAGCAGTTCTAAGTGGTGCGTACTCATCTTTGATGCGTGGATATAGGGCAAAACTGATAGCCACTATGTCATAAACTCCATTTAGAGCGTCTTCGTTTAAAGTTTGTATATCTTTAGCTATGTTATCAAATCTGACACCATCCATACCTACCCAGCCAAATTTTATGGCATAGTACATAAAGATATCGTCAGCATCTGGTGAATGTGCAATTAATCTATTTTTCATAAGGTGGATTATAACAACTTTTTACTAAAGCTAAGATGTAAATAAAAATGTGACTTTCTTAAGTACAACTTAACAAAAAACAGTTGCATTCTAAATAAGAGTTTTTTTATCCGATTTGATTTATACTTTTCTCATTTAAAAATTAAAAACAAAAAAGGAGCCTAAATGGCAACTGTAACTTTCAAAAATGATATCGTATGTAACCTAGCTGGTACTGAAGTAAATGTAGGTGACACTGCACCAGTAACAACTGTAGTTAACTGTAACCCAATGCTTCAAGATGAGCAAATCGGTGGAGAGGGTAAAGTTCAACTAGTTGTTGCTGTTCCTTCACTAGACACTGGTGTATGTGATGCTGAAACTAGAAGATTTAACCAAGAAGCTGCTTCATTAGAGGGTGTAGAAGTTATCACTGTATCTATGGACTTACCATTTGCTGCTGCAAGATGGTGTGGTGCTGCTGGAATTGAAAACCTAAAAGTTTGTTCAGATTTCAGAAACAAAACTTTCGCTAACAACTATGGTGTACTTTTAGCTGATGGTCCTTTAGCTGGTATCACTGCTCGTGTTATTTTTGTTATCGGTAAAGATGGTAAAGTAGCTTACAAACAAGTTGTTCCAGAAATTACAACTGAGCCAAACTACGAAGAAGCATTAGCTGCTGCTAAAGCTGCTCTATAAGCAAAAACCTAAAATATAAGATTTCAAAGCAAAAACCCAAGCCCCTCCTCCCCAAGGGGGCTACTCCTATTCTCCTAAAACTTAGTTAGAGGATAACCTCTAACTAATCATTTAAATTACTGACCAAGATTAATCCAAAAGCCAACACCATTATCTATAGCATCAAGGTGATTTAGTTCTAAAGCCTCTATGGCATCTTGAAGTGATTCTTTTGGTGAGTAAACACTCCAGCCATTTTTATAACTCCACACAGAGATAAGGGTTAGTTTGAGAGATGCTATATCACTGCTTAGTATAGGTGTTCCAGCACCTAAGAGATGCCAACCACTATAAGCTGTAGTAAAATACCCAGTAGCTGTTGTATTGTACTCTTGTCCATCAAACTCTACACTCTGTGCTACATCGTTATATACCCAAAAACCCTCACCTTTTGTTAGAGTATCAAATGTAGCATAATCGGTGTTGTGTGTAACATATATCATGTTTTCACTCAGCCTACTGTGGTATTGCCATTCCCCATCTTTATATCTCCATATATTTGAAGCATTTGAGAATTTTACATCTATAGCATCAACATCTAAAGTGGTATCAACTGGGATAGATATAAGATTCCAACCTTGTTGTAAATAGATAGATTTATCTTCTATTATAGGCACTATCCCAGAAGAGATGCCAAAAACTCCAACTTGACCCAAGATAAGCTCACCATTATTTGATAACATAAACGGATTTGCATAGCTACTTGAGACCATAAAATTCTCTGATGGGTCTATACTATTTATATAATGCCCTAGTCTATCAAACTCAAAAACTTCATAAGCACCTGTAAATATCTTATGAGCTCCACTCTCTTGATAAGCTATCTCAAGATTTCTAAATCTATTTTTATTCCACTCATCTATCTGCTCATCATAGCTCCACACTTTTGTACCATCAACTTTATATAAAGATAGTACACTATCTTGTGCAACAAGTATCTCACTCACTCCATCACTATCATAATCAAACCAACGAACAGACCAAATCTCTTCACTTCCCAGCTCTATCTCAAACAAACTTTCTGATGGATCAATTGGTTTTATCGATGAGACAACGACACTCCAACTATCATTTTGCCAATCTTGATACACATGCAAGAGTTCTAGTTTTCCATCTTTATTATAGTCAAGAACATCCGCTTTTGAAGCCCTGCTTATAAACCCTTTATAGTCTATATATGAACCATACTGTGAACCAATATCATATCTCATTGGGTTTTGCAAACCAACTAGTATGGAGTAGTTGTCACCATTTTTAACCACCTCAAAAAGGTGTATATTTGTTACACTCTCACCTGTGTCCCACTCTTGAGTTATAGATTTGTTCTGCTCAACTATTTTGATTTTATCACCGCCACTATAGCCATACTCCAAAAACACTATCTCTTTATTTGCATCATTATCTATATCGTATGTATCAAGAGCCAAAACCTCATCAGTTGTGTTATACTCCCAAATCAAATCCCCAGAGTAGTTAAAAACTTTTATACTATCACCACTAGCACTAACTATATCATCTATACCATTACCATCCATGTCCCCAAACGCTACATCTAAAAGATACTCGTTTTTACTCCACACCCTTTTACCATCATCATAAAGATAAACTTTTCTTCCATCACTTACAACTACCTCATTATCTGCATCTATATCAAGATTTCCAAGATATATATTATTTACCAAACTACCATTATCATAGATATTTTCAACACCACTATCAGATAGCTTATACAGATCCATCTCACCAACATACAACTCACCTGCATCTACTGCCAAACTTAAACCGTTTATATAGTTATTCACATATCCAGATAGATTGAACTCTTTTGTAGTTGAGCCATTTTCATCTAAAACAGTGACACTTTTATTTTCAGCCAATACCACTTGTAACTTATCTGCATCTTTGTATAAAAGCAGGTCATAAAGTTCTTCTGACTGGCTAGAATAAACAAATTTTTGTGTTAATTGATTTTGAGCATCTATAGAGAAAAGATATGTTTTTCTATCATAACCATTTGGATAATTATAAGTTGAAGTAGTTAGTAGTATGTTATCTTCAAATATCTCTATCTCATCTATATTTTTATCCAAAGTTATATTTGAGTCTATACTAAATGTATCTAGGTTTAAAATAGCTAAAGTGTATGTATGGTTATAAGAGGAATCTTGTTTATCCAAAGCTACCAAAGCTATATTACTATCATCTTTGATAGCATAAGCGGTTATGCTATCAGTTGTGTTATACTCTTTTAAAACACTCCCATCTGCCAAACTTCTTTGTTCTAGTTTGCTATGTTCATATGTTGTTACAAGTGTATAAGCTTTGTTTGATACAACTTTAACATCACCTTTTTGTACATTTGCCCAAAGCTCTATAGGCTTAATCCAATCATAATTAAAACTATTTATCGAGGGATTATAAGTGTACTGAACTATATTTTCACTTGTCTGGCTATTACCGTTTTGATCAGCTAAGACAACTTTTACAGATCCATCCACTTCATAAAAATCACTACTCAAAGAGTGGAAAGACATACTATAAACTATAGTATCCCTTGCTAGTTTTTCACCATCATCATCTATAACACCAATATCTAGCCAATTGGCTACTAAAATCTCATCTTTACCATCACCATCAACATCCATAAACTCTAAAGTCTCAACACTGTTAAACTCGGAGTTTACAAACTTCACATCACCACTCATAGTGGTAACGACTACACCCTCTTCTCCAGCTATTACAAGCTCTTTTACCCCATCTTTATCTAAGTCATGTATCTTGACTTTTGTGATGCGATCTACAAAATACCCATTCCAAGATGTCTGTAAAGCGTAAAGATTTAAACTCAACAAAACTAATAATAAAACTTTCATAACAAACCCTTTTTTTAAAAATTGTGCCACCTTTGAGAAGATTATCACAAATCAAATAAATTTATATTAAAGTAGTTAAAATTATAATATACGATTTTTATAAGGATAAACATAGAATGAACTCCCTTAGTATTTTTGGAACTAGTAGTGATGCTGGTAAGTCCACTATCTCTTTTGCACTAACTTATCTTTTGCACCATCGTGGCATCAAAGTAGCCCCTTTTAAAGCTCAAAATGTTTCAAATAACTCACAAGTTACAGATGCAGGGGGTGAGATAGCAGTGCCGCAATATTTTGCAGCTGCATCTATTGGCCTAAAAACAACACCATATATGAACCCTATCCTTTTAAAGTCAGGCGTGGCAAACAAAACCCATATGATAGTAAATGGTAAAAGTGTCGCAAATACCGATGTTTGGAGCTACTATAGGGATATTGATAACCTAAAACCGATAGTTAGAGATGCATTTTTAAAGTTAAAAGAGGAGTATGAATGCATCGTAGCTGAGGGAGCTGGGAGTCCTGTTGAGTTAAATCTTATGGATAAAGATCTATCAAATATCTATATAGCAGATGAGTTTGATACAAAGATAATTTTGGTTGCAGATATAGAAAGGGGTGGGGTGTTTGCATCTATATATGGTGTGTATCATCTACTTCCTAAAAAACTTCGCAAAAATGTGATAGGTGTGATAGTAAATAAGTTTCGTGGAGATATGAAATTTTTTGATGATGGTGTAAAGATAATCGAGAAAGATTTTGGACTAAAAGTGCTTGGAGTGGTTCCATACAAACCTTTTAATCTTGGTTTTGAAGATACTGCATCTATCATGGGTTATACTCAAGATACAACAAAAGTCATCATCAAAGTTGGAGTTGTAAAACTTCCCCACATAAGCAACTACACAGATTTTGAACCACTTGTGGCTGATAAAGAGATAGAACTTAGATTTATCACAACCACAAGTGAAGCAGATAGTTGTGATGTGGTTATCATCCCAGGTAGTAAGCTTGTAGTTGAGGATCTTTTTTGGCTTAGAGAGATGGGGTTTGAGAGAGTTATAGAAGATAAGAAAAAACATATCATCGCTATATGTGGCGGTTATGAGATGATGTTTGAGAAGATAATCGATGAGGATGGTGTTGAGTCAGCTTATAAAGAGGTTGATGGGTTTGGAAGATTTAAAGGTGAAGTGCGATTTGCAAAAGAGAAGATTGTTAGAAAAGGGGAATATAACATCTTTGGATGCATAGGCAATGGGTATGAGATACACAACGCAGTTACAAAAAAACAGGCAAAAAAGAAAAAAAATCTTTACGGAACTTTTGTTCATGGCATCTTTGATTGTGATGAGTTTAGATATAGATACTTTTCAGATATAGATGAAAACTATAAGGGTTACAATTTTGCCAGATACAAAGCAGATGCGATAAAAGAGTTCGCATCTCATGTAGATAATCATATAGATTTAGATTATATTTTAAATAATTTATCTATATCTGATAAAGATTAATTCTAATGATGATTAATCTAAATTTTAATAAAACTGAAATTTGACACCAGCTTTTTCTTGTATCTTAAAATTAATAAAAAAAAAGTTATACTTTCGCCACTACTATGCAATTCTCTCATAAAATAATAACTTTTTGTTTAGTAATTAAATTTTATAACGGTGTATTATTTAGTGAACAATATTGATGATCTAAAATTCTATTTAAAAAGCAATTTAAAAAAACCCTCTCTAAATTTTACATGTATAATGCACCCTTTTTTCAAGACCAGTAAAACAAGTTTTCTTATTCCACCTCTTTACGATACCAGTGGTAACAGTTTTACTCC